>JBBRPS010000008.1:0-36396 GCA_038227745.1 Gemmatales bacterium
GCCCGCGCTCGCCCCCCGCGCAGCGGGATCTGGCTCACCGCTCGCGGCTAAACGAGCGAGCTTTAGAACCGCTCCCGAGCGCTATCCCCCCTCTTTCCGCCACACGCTCACCGTGGCCCGCTGCCCCAGCAGGCGGACGCGCACCTGCCGCCTCTGCTTCCACGCCACCGCCTTCGCCGCGTCGCTGAGCGCCCCCATGTCGGCGACCAGCAGTACCACCACCCCACCCGGCCGCAGCACCCGGTCGCACTCCCGCACCGCAGCGGCGTAGAGCGGCGCGATCTCCTGCGGCTTGCCGAGCTGTACGCCGAACGGCGGGTTCGACACCACGCGATCGACGCTCCCGTCCTCGAGCGGCAGGCGGCGGGCGTCCCAGCGCACCAATTCCGGCTCGCCCACGCGGCGCAGGTTCGCCGCCGCCGTGCGCAGCGCCCCGTGGTCGAGGTCCCCGCCGAGCACGCGCACGGTCGGACCGCCGCGCCGGCCGCCCACTGCCGTCTGCTCGGCCAGGATGGTGCCGGCGCCGCACATCGGGTCGAGGACCACGTGCCCAGGACGACCGCCCGCCAGGCGCACCATCGCCGCGGCCAGCGTCGGCCGCAGCGATGCCGGCAGGTGTTCTTCCTTGTACGTCCGGTGCCGCATCGTCCGGTCCGACAGGCGCACGCCGCACACCGCCGTCGCCTCGTGGATCGTCAGCCAGATTTCGACCGCGGCGTTCTCTTCCGCGTGCCGCCAGCTCGCCGGCAGCTTGCCCGCCAGGCCCTTCGCCAGCGCCGCGCGCGCGTCAATACGCCGGTAGCCGTGCGTGCCGGTCATCTGCGCCACCAGGCGGTAGGTCGGCTTGCCCTTCGGCTTGGGGCGGATGGCGTGGTGCAGGCGCAGCAACAGTTCCCAGTCGGCGTCGCGCGCCGTCCAGCGGCGAATGCGCTCCAGGTCCTCGGCGCGGTACGTCAGCTTGTCGGTGCCCCAGGCGAGCAGGTAGACGTCCTCGACGGTCCGCAGCCGCAGCAGGGAGCGATCCACCTCAGGGGCGCGGAAGACGACCAGTTCCGGGCCGGTGCGCTTCACCTCGCCGTGAAGGTCGGCGGTGATCTCCTCGGCGGCGACCGGCTCCAGCCCGGGGAGCACCACGGCGTAACAGGGGGGCAGCTCGGCGGCGGCGCGTTGTCGCATGGCAGGCTCGGTCCGGTGGGTGGCTCCGGGGAAGGGGATCGGGACATCCGGAGAGCAGTATACGCCGCTCCTCTTGCGGAGACAGCCGGCGCCGTTATACTAACACATTCCCGCTACACTAGTTGAGGGAACCAGAGAGGGCGAGGACCGATCCCTCCCGGGAGCTGGGGCGACGCATTCTCATGTCGGAGGTTGTGCATATGGTAGAGGCGATGCTGATCGATTTGAAGGCGCTGCTCGTGGAGCGCGAGGACTTCGACGCCGGCACGGTGCAGAAAATCCGCGAGGCCCTGGCCCAGGGCAAGACACAGTACCGCACCCTGCGCGACGTCACCGAGACCCTGAAGAAGAAGGCCGAGGGCGCCACCGGGGCGCAGGCCAAGCGCTGGCACCTCAAGCTCGGCATGGCCCAGTTCTTCTTCGGCCACCTTGGCGACGCCATCGAGAACCTCAAGCAGGGCGAGGGCGCCCTCGCCGGCTTCTACCTCGGCAAGGCCCTCGCCGATCGCCACGACTACGACGAGGCGCTCAAGGCCTTCGAGAAGGCCGAGAAGGCCGGCTACACCACCAGCCAGGTGCAACTCCAGCGCGCCGGCATCTACCGCCAGAAGGGCGAGCTCGCCCAGGCCAAGGCCGTCCTCTCCAAGATGGCCGACCAGGCCGCCCACATCGCCGAGTTCCACTTCCAGACGGCCTGCGTGCTGCTCGGCGACGGCGACCGCCCCGCTGCGGTGCGCTCGCTGGAGAAGGCGGTGGAGCTGGACCCCGGCCACACCGGTGCCCTGTTCCAGCTCGGCCACGCCAACGACCTCGCCGGCAACGACGACGAGGCGCTCGGCTACTACGAGCGCTGCCTGAACCACCCGCCGGTCCACACCGGCGTGCTGATGAACCTCGGCGTGCTCTACGAGGACGCCGACAAGTACGACCGCGCCGTGGACTGCTACCGCAAGATCCTCGCCGCCGACCCGCTCAACGAGCACGCCCGGCTGTTCCTGCGCGACGCGATGGCCTCGCAGACGATGTACTACAATCCCGACGAGGACGTCGCCCACAGCCGCTTCAGCCAGGTACTGGAGATCCCCGTCACGGATTTCGAGCTGTCGGTCCGCAGCCGCAACTGCCTCAAGAAGATGAACGTCAAGACGCTCGGCGACCTGACGCGCGTGAGCGAGCAGCAGCTCCTGAGCAGCAAGAACTTCGGCGAGACGTCGCTGCTGGAGATCAAGGACATGCTCACCAGCAAGGGACTGCGGATCGGCCAGTCGCTGGAGGAGGGGGCGCAGTACGAGCGCCGCTTCACGCCGCAGCAGCCGTTGAGCGACCAGGAGCAGGCGGTGCTGAACAAGCCGGTCACCGACCTGAACCTGTCGGTGCGGGCGCGCAAGTGCATGAACCGCCTCGGCATCAACACGCTCGGCGAGCTGATCCAGCGCACCGCCGACGAACTGCTGGAGGCGAAGAACTTCGGCATGACGTCGCTGAACGAGGTCCGCGAGAAGCTACACCAGTACGGCCTGTCGCTGCGCGGCGACTGAACGCCAGGAGTGACGAGTGAAAAGTAACGAGTGAGGAGTGAAGACCGGGCCTGGGGTTTTCACTCGTTACTTTTCACTACGCTGCCGCTGCTCGTGGCCGCGCGGCGTGACGCCGACGCGCGCGGGCCGCGTGCTGGGGCGGCTCTGCGAGATCATCCATCAGCACGCGCCGTAGCAAGCCCACCCGCCGCGCCGGGTGGGTTTCCCACGGTCACGACTTCACGATGAGATTCCTCCTCACGAACGACGACGGCATCGACGCCCCGGGCCTGAACGCACTGCTGCAGGCCGCAACCGCACTGGGCGAGCCGGTCGTCGTCGCCCCGACAGAGCACCAGTCGGGCTGCAGCCACCAGGTCACCACCGGCAAGGCGATCGGCTTCGAGCGACGCGGCGAGGGCCGTTTCGCCGTCCGCGGCACCCCCGCCGACTGCGTGCGCGTGGGGCTGCATGGACTGGCCGCTGGGGCGGAGTGGGTGCTGTCCGGCATCAACGCCGGCGGCAACCTCGGGGCGGATGTCTATCACTCGGGGACGGTGGCCGCGGTGCGCGAGGGGGTGCTGCACGGCCTGCCGGGGATCGCCCTGTCGCAGTACCACCGGCGCGGCGTACCCCTCGACTGGGGCCAGGCGTCCGCGTGGGTGGTGCCGGTGCTGCGCGACCTGCTGGCGCGACCGCTGCCGCCGGGCCGTTTCTGGAACGTCAACCTGCCGCACCTGGAGCCCGGCGCGGCAGCGCCGGCAGTCGTGTTCTGCGACCTCGACCCGGGGCCACTGCCGCTCAGTTTTCGGCGGGAAGGCGATCTGTTCCACTACAACGGGGACTACCACCAGCGCCGGCGGGTGCCGGGGAGTGACGTGGACGTGTGTTTCGGCGGCAGAATCGCCATCGCGCAGGTGGCGCTGTTTTGATGGGGTCGTCTCATCCCGTTTCGCCGCGAGCCTTGGGCTCGCGGCGAAACGATCGTGAGTTCAGGCCTGAGCCGGTGCCTCCGCGGGGACGGCGCCCGCGGGCTGCGGCGCCGCCGTCTCCCGCGCGGGCGCCTGCTGCCCCGGCAGAAGGATCGAGCGGATGCGAACCTTCGTATAGTACTGACGATGCCCGCGCAGGCGGCGCGAGTTCTTGCGGCGGCGGAAGTGCTGGATGTACAGCTTCACCGACGGGTGGTCGAGCACCTCGCCCAGCACCCGGGCGCCATCGATCAGGGGCTGACCGATGCGGGTGTCTCCGTCGTTCTGGAACAGCAGCACCCGCGGGAACTCCAGTTCGGCGCCGACCTCGTCCTCACGGTAGTCCAGGCGCACCACGTCCCCTTCGCTGACGCGATACTGTCGCGAGCCGTCTTCAAACACTGCGTACATGGTAACGATTCCCCGTTTTCATGCCGGATTCCACGAACTGATAGTATAGTGACAACCCCCCCCCCGGGAAGCCATCGGCGCGAAAACTATTACTCCGGCAGGAAAGCTCCTCACGGATCCCCGCCGCGGAGCGGCGGGCTACCGTCATTCCTCCCGGACAGGAGCTATAGTTGCTCCGAGAGGTATACGCCCCGGCCCGTTGAACCCCGGTGGTGAGAATGACGATCGCGTGCGTCGCCGATCTGGTCGAAATGCTCCGCCAGGGACGGCTGCTCGATGAGGGACAGCACCAGGAGCTGGCGGCCCTGCAGCCGCGCTTCCCCGAACCGCGCGCCCTGGCGCGCGAGCTGATCCGGCGCAACTGGCTGACGGCGTATCAGGTCAACCAGCTCTTCCTCGGCCGCGCCGCCGACCTCGTCCTGGGACAGTACGTGCTGCTGGAGCGACTCGGCGAGGGCGGCATGGGCCAGGTCTTCAAGGCCCGCCACCGCGGCCTGGACCGCGTCGTCGCCCTCAAGGTCGTCCGCAAGGACTGTCTCGACAATCCCAACGTCCTGGCCCGCTTCCAGCGCGAGATCCAGGCCGCCGCCCAGCTCGACCACCCCAACGTCGTCCGCGCCTTCGACGCCGACCAGGCGGGCCCCACCTGGTTCTTCGCGATGGAGTACATCGAGGGCACCGACCTCGCCCAACTCATCAAGCAGTCCGGCCCGCTGCCCGTGCTCCAGGCGTGCGACTACGTCCGCCAGGCGGCGCTGGGCTTGCAGCACGCGCACGAGCGCGGCCTGGTCCACCGCGACATCAAGCCGCACAACCTCCTCGTCGCCCGGCCCGAGGCGCCCGCGGCGCGCGGCAGCAGCGCGCACCTATCCCGCCCGTTCGCCTGCGCCTACCGCTGGGGCGTGCTGAAGATCCTCGACATGGGCCTCGCGCGCCTGCTCGATCGCGACGAGCGCCCGGCCAGCACCATGCTGACGCAGATCGGCTCGGTCATGGGCACGCCCGACTTCATCGCCCCCGAGCAGGCGCGCAACTCCCACACCAGCGACATCCGCGCCGACCTCTACAGCCTCGGCTGTACCCTCTACTATCTCCTCAGCGGTCAGGCCCCCTTCCCGAACGGGACCATTACCGAGAAGCTGCTCCAGCACCAGCTGGATGACCCGGAGCCGGTCGAGAAGGTACGGCGGGCGCGGCTGCTGGAGGACTCCTCGGCGCACCTCACCGGGCAGGATGCGTGCTCCAACCTGGGCGTGCCGGCCGAGGTCCGGGCCGTCCTTGGGCGGCTGCTGATGAAGAGCCCCGAGAACCGCTATCAAACGCCGGCCGAACTGGCCGATGTCCTCGCCGAGGTCGCTGCCGATCTGGAGACGAAGCGGCCACGCCGGCCACGCCTCGCCCCGAGTGACCCGACGATCGTCGCCGAGCCACCCCCGAGCGACCGCTTCCGCCTCGCGCCGTCGGCGGCGCGCCCGGTGCCGTCGTCCGCCGACGCCGTGACCGCCGGCCCGCCGCGACGTGCGCCGCGCACGCAGCGCGTCCAGCGGCCGGATCTCTTCCGGCGGCGCTGGCTCGGCTCGCAGACGCGCGGCAGGCTCATCGTCTGCAGTATGCTCCTGCTCGCCGTCCTGTCCGGCCGGGCCGTGGAGCAGGGACGGCAGCCCGTCCCGCCCTCGCCCCCGCCGCGCCCCGCCGAGGCCGAGGCCGCCTGGGCGGCGCTGCTGGCACGGGTACACGGCGCCCAGGTCGATCGAGACAAACTCCGCAAGGAACTGGTCGCGTTCCGGGCGGCCCACCCCGGCCTGCCGTACGCGCCGCGGATGGCGGACGTGCTGGCGCGCCTGCCTTCGCCCCTGGACAGCCTGCAGGCCAGCGGCATCCCGAAGACGGAGAGGCAGCGCTGGTTCCCCCCCGCACTCGTCGGCGTCCTCGGGGAGGGCCGTCCGTTTCAGTCGGTGCCGGCGCTGTGCGTCGCGTTCAGCCCGGACGGGGACCAGGTGGCGCGGGGCGGCGCCGACGCCCTCGTACGCCGCTGGGAGTGCGCGTCGCTGCGCGAGCTGCCCCGGCTGCCCCAGCACTCGGGCCGCGTGCTCAGCCTCACCTACTCTCCCGATGGGCGCGTGCTGGCGTCGGGCAGCCAGGACGGCGCGGTGGTCCTTTGGGACGCGGCCACGGGGGAGGTCCGCAAGTCCTGGCAGGCGCACGCCTACCCAGTGGTGGGCCTCGCGTTCGCACCGGACGGCAACACGGTCGCGACTGGCAGCTGGGACGGCACGGCAAAACTCTGGGACGCGAAGAAGGGTTCCCTCCTGCTGACGCTGCCCGGGCGCCCCGAGGACCGTCTCCTGTCGCTTTCTTACGTGCCGGGGGGCAGGGCCGTCGCTTGTGGGTATGAGGACCACATCGTCCGGCTGTGGGATGTGCGGCCCGCCTCGTCGAAGCCGCGGGCGGTCTACCACGGCCACACGAGTTGGGTGACGGTGGTGGCGTTCAGTCCCGATGGGCGGACCCTGGTTTCCGGGGGCGGCGGTGATGGAACGCTGCGCCTGTGTGAGTGGGACGGGACAGCCTTCAAGGAAGGAAAGGTGCTCGACGGCCACGAGGACGTCGTCCACGACGTGGCGTTCAGCCCCGACGGCAAGACGCTGGCCTCCGCGTCGGCGGACCGAACCGTGAAGCTCTGGCAGGTCGCGACCGGCAGGCGGCTGGACGATCTGAGCCTCCGCGCCGCCGTCCACGGCGTGGCGTTCGCCCCGGACGGCCGGCACCTGGCCGCGGCCAACGCCAACGGCACGGTGTACCTGCTGCGGCTCGCCGGGCCGCCCCCGCGCGACGCGCTGGCGCAGGCGGCCCCCGGGGCCGTACGCCTCCCGTGACGGTACGGCCGCACGTCCGTCAGCGCGGTTTCGACGGGCGAAGCACGCCGCCATCCTCCAGGATCGTCCAGAGTTGCTCCCAGACGTCCTCCGGCTTCGGCTCCGCGGGGTTGCCGCGCGCCCAGGCGGCGGCCACGGCGCGCAGGCAGTGCAACGCCTCCTCGCGCACCGCCCCGGCCCGTGCCGGCGCGACCCGCGCCGCGGCCTGCTTCGCCTTCGTGGCCGGGGCCGTTCGCCCGGCCGCGCCATCGAGGGCCTCGTTGCACAGGCGATCGGCCCGGCCGTTCTCCTCGCGCCGGACGTGGCGGAACGTCACCGCCTGGAAGCCGCCGCACAGGTCGCGGGCCTCCTCGTAGAGCGGCCGCAGCCCCTCGTTCTTCACCTTGTACTTGCCCGTCATCTGGTTGACTATCAGCTCGCTGTCGCTCAGGAGCACGACGCGCCGCGCCCCGAGTCTGGCGACGTGCTCCAGGGCGCGGACGACGGCGGTGTACTCCGCGATGTTGTTGGTCGTCTCGCCCAGGCAGCCCTTCACCTCGACGTCCGGGCTACCCTCCTGCTCGATGACGTACGAAAACGCCGCCGGGCCGGGGTTGCCCCGGGCCGCTCCGTCGGTGTGGATGGTGAACACGCCTGCTTCGCTCATCGGACGCCTCATTCCTCGGATGGGGTTGTGCCCGCGACGGTCCTTGCGTGACTGGGATTGTAAGGGGGGCGCGGCGGAGGCGTCAACCGCGGCCGTCCGGGGGTCCCGCCGGGCGCAGAAACTTAACGCGGAGGAACTTCTGGATCTCCTATGATGAGCGGAGGCGGGCAGACTCCGAGGGCGGTCCGACCGCGGAAGGAGATCCATGACCGGCTCGCGCGCGCCACGACTGTTGATCCTGGAGACCTCGACGCAGGCGGGACAGGTCGCCCTGGCCGAGGGGGGCAGTCTGCTGGGCGTGCGGCGCCTGGACGAGGCCCGCCGGCACGCGCGCGACCTGGCGCCCGCCGTCCGCGACCTCCTGGGCGGCCACGGCTGGCGGCCGCGCGACCTCGATGCGGTGATCGTGGGCCGCGGGCCGGGGAGCTACACGGGCCTGCGGGTGGGCATCATGTCGGCGAAGGCCCTGGCCTACGCGACGGGCTGCGTCCTGCTCGCGGTGGACAGCTTCGCCGCCATCGCCCGGCAGGCCCCGCCCGAGGCGCTGAACCTCCATGTCGTCGCCGACGCCCAGCAGAACAAGGTTTACCTCCAGGGGTTCCGCCGCGACGGCCTCGGGGGCGAATGGGCCGCTGCGTCGGCGCTGGCGATCGAACCCGTCGCGGAGTGCTTCCCCCGGCTGGCGGAGGGGGCCTGGGTGACCGGACCGGGGCTGCACAGGCACCAGGCGCAGCTGCCCGCGAGCGTCCACGCCGTCGCCCCGGAGCAGCGCGAGCCGCGGCCGGAAAGCCTGCTGCAGATCGGACTGGCCCGCTATCTGCGCGGTGAGCGCGACGACGCCTGGGCGATGGAACCGCTCTACCTGCGGCCGAGTTCGGCGGAGGAGCAGTGGGACCGGAGGCGGTGAGCGCTCACCGCGGTTTGGGGCCGTGGGTCAGGACTCCGATCCTGACAAATTCATGTCAGGATTGGAGTCCTGCCCCCGCACACCTTGCCACGCGGCGCCCCGTCTCTCCAGAAAAATCATCGCCACGGCCGTTTCCGTCTGGTAAAGTGCATCCTGCCTTTCAAGACCGGAAAGCCGTCGAGAGGCGTCGCCCTCCACCCCATCGGAGGAGACGGATGTCACACCGTACAAGGACCGGCTTGCGGGCCGCGTGACGGCCGGCCCGGGGCGCGGACACCAAGCGGAGACCGACCCATGTGGCAGGTGCTGCTCGTGTGCTGCGGCTTCTTCGGCGGGGACCTTGTCGAGGTTCGCACCCGCTTCCTCCAGGTCCACCCGGAGCCCGAGGACTCGGGGCCGCTCCTGCCGGCCGCGAAAGCGTTCCAGCGGAGCCCCGGGCAAGCCCGCGCCGTCGTCCTCATCCACGGCCTGCACGCGACGCTCACCAACTTCTCCGCCCTGGAACCGCGGTTGCACACTTGG
Source organism: Gemmatales bacterium (assembly GCA_038227745.1). GTDB lineage: Bacteria > Planctomycetota > Planctomycetia > Gemmatales > Gemmataceae > DASPXY01. The sequence continues at coordinate 9,027 of JBBRPS010000008.1, forward strand.
CAGCAGCCACGCAGTCTCCTCGTGCGCCGCCTCGCCGCCTGCGCCGACGTCTACGCCTTCGCCTACGGCCAGAACGTGAGCGTCGATCGCGTGGCGCGCCTGCCCGTGCTCGAGGACAACGTCCGCGAGCTGAAGCGCATCGGCTACCAGAAGATCGTGCTGGTCGGCCACAGCGCCGGCGGCCTGGTCGCCCGGCAGTTCGTCGAGGACCATCCCGATGCGGGCGTGACGGCGGTCATTCAGGTCTGCACCCCGAACGCCGGCTCGGCCTACGCGAAGCTCGCCCCGCTCGCCCGGCGCGAGCAGCGGGTCTTCGTCGCGTCCCTGACGGCGGAGGCCCGCCGGGCCGCCGCCAAGGACCGCGTGGGCAAGAAGATCCCGCGCGGCGTGCAGTTCCTGTGCGTGGTCGGCACGCGCGACGGACTCGTGACTTGCCGGTGCCAGTGGTCGGCGGACCTGCAGGCCCAGGGCATCCCCGCGCTGACGCTGCCGCTGGCCCACGCCTCGGCGCTGCGCAGCGATGCCAACGCCCGCCTGCTGTGCGCGGCGTTAGAGCGGGAGCACCGGCGCTGGACCGGGGCGGAAGTGGAGGCGGCCCGCGGCCCCATCACTGCCGGCCAGCCGTACCCTCCGCCGGAGAAGAGCGCCTTGAAATAACGGCTGATGGAAACGCCCCCGCCCGCGCGTGCCGGCAGGGGAGATTCGTGTGTGGTTGTGAGCACTGCTTCTGGAGGACTTCGATGATGAATCGCGTCACCACCCGTTCGCTCCGCGCCCTCGCCTGCGCCGCCGTCCTGCTGGCGGCCGGCATCGCCGTCCATGCCGGCGAGGATTCCGCCCTCGTCAAGGAGGGCCGGAAACTGATCGGCGCCAACGCCGAGAACATCTGCCGCTTCGCCCACGCCCCGAGTACCTACACCTACATAAGCAACGAGTACGTCGGCCACAAGAAAACCAAGGACGGTTTCGAGGAGCTGACGTACAAGTTCGCGGTCAAGGGCAACTTCAAGAAGCAGACGATGCAGATCGCGTTCTACTTCAAGAACGACGGCAAGTTCGACTTCCTGCGTGCGCGCGACTATACGACGGCCTACGAACCGTTCAAGAAGTTGAGCAGCTCGTACCTCAAGCAGCTCCGCGGCCAGATGGCGAAGCGGCCGGCCGTGGCGGGCAACACCGAGCTGCTGCGGACGGTCGATAACGCCGGCGGGCAGGAGTTGTGCGAGATGTACCTCAAGCAGGCGCAGATGAACCCGATCAAATAGGAGCGAGGGGGTTCGGGTCGTGGGTCAGGACTCCGATCCTGACATGCATTGTCAGGATCGGAGTCCTGACCCACAAACCGACTGCGGACACGTCGAGAAACAACATCCTCGTTGTATTTCGCACGGCCAGCGGGCCATACTGGCAGGTAGGGGAACGAACCCGCGTCACCACCCGGCCCGTACGCGCGGCCGGCGGAGGGATCGATCCATGAAGACACCAGCGCTGGCGCCCGTCGAGCAGCAGATCCGGCGCGTGAGCCGTCGTTTGTTCGTGCAGACCTTGCTGGACCGCGTCGTCTGGTGCTGGGCGGGCGTGCTCGTCCTGGCCGTCGCCTGGTTCCTCGTCCAGCCACTGCTGTTCGCCGCCGCCGAGGAGTGGGTGCGCTGGGCGGCGGCCGGCGGGGTCGTCGGCGCCGCCACCCTCCTCGCCGTGGTGCTGGCCCGGCTGCGGGCGCCCTCGCGCCTGGACGCCGCCCTGGCCCTGGACGAGCAGTTCGGCCTCAAGGAGCGCGTCACGACCTCGCTCGGCCTCGACGCGGAGCAGCTGCACTCGCCCGCGGCCGAGGCGCTGCTCGCCGACGTCAACCGCCGTGTCGCGGGACTCGACGTGCCGTCGCACTTCCCCGTCCGCCTGTCCTGGTCCGCCGCCCTCGTCCCGGTCGGCGCGGCGGCGCTCGCCCTGGTCGCCTTCTTCTACGAGCCCGGGGCCGGCCGCGCCATGTCCCGCGACGCCGACGCGGACAAGCTCCGCGCCGAGACCGCGAAAGAGATCGAGGACAAGCTCGCCAAGCTCAAGAGGCCGCTAGCCGCCAACTGGCCGAAGGACCAGCCCAAATCGGAAGAACTCAAGGAGCTGGAAAAGGCGTGGGAGAAGCTGCTCAAGGAGCCGCTCGACCCCAACGACAAGGAGAAGATCCGCGAGCGCATTCAGGCGATGAAGCCGCTCGAGGAGAAGATGAAGGATCGCATCGCCAGCCTCAAGGCGAAGGCCGACAAGGGCAAGCAGCTCAAGGATCTGCTCAAGAACCTGAACGCGGACCCCAACGGCAAGCGCGAGGGGCCGGGCAAGGACCTCGAAGACGCCCTCGCCAAGGGCAACCTGGAGAAGGCGGCCAACGAGCTGGAGAAACTGCGCAAGAAGCTGGAACAGGACAAGCTCAACCCGGAGGAGAGGAAGAAGATCGAGGACCAGCTGCGCGACCTGGAGCAGCGGCTGAAGCGACTGGTGGACAGGGAGGACATCAAGGAGAAGCTGCGCGACGCCCTGAAGAAGGGGGAGCTGGAGCGCGAGCAGTTCGACGAGCAGATGGAAAAGCTCGCCGAGGACGCCGCGGACAACGAGGAACTGCAGGATCTGGCCAACCGCCTCGGCGAGTGCCTGAAGTGCCTCAAGAAGGGCAACCGCGCCCTGGCGGCGAAGCGGCTCAAAGCGCTGATCGGCAAGCTGATGGAGCTGGACCCGGACGCGAAAGAGCTAAAAGAGCTGGAGAACAACGAGGCGGCGCTCTGCGAGGCCTGCCAGGCCCTGTTGCAGGGGCTGTGTGACGGGCAGTGCAACGGCCTGGGCCAGGGGGACCGGCCCGGAACGAAGCGGCCGATGGGCAAGGACGCGGCGGTGCAGTTCAAGCGCGCCCGCCAGAAGGCCGAGGAGGACGACACGGGCCAGTACAAGATCACCGGCTTCCGCAAGGGCGGGAGCTTCCGCAAGATCCCCGCCCGGGAGGTCGGGGGCGCCTTCCGCCAGGCAGTGCAGGAGGCGCCGTCGGCGATCGAGCGCCAGCGCGTCCCGCTCGACGCCGCGGAGATCCTCAAGGGGTATTACGAGAACCTCGGCGGCCAGAAGTGATGATTCCTTCGACGGCCGTCAGGATCCCCGAGCGAAACCACGGAGCGACGCAGCGATGTCCGAACCGAACAAGGAGACGGCCGCCGAGAACCCTCCGGCCACTTCTCCCACAGCCACCGCCGCCCCCGCCACGGCGACGCCCCGCCGGCGCGGGAAGCCGACCGGCTGGCGCAAGTGGCTGTACCGGCTGGCATCCATGACCCTGGTGCCGGCGCTGCTGTTCGGCGTGCTGGAACTCGCGCTGCGCCTCGGCGGCTACGGCTACCCCACCGACTTCTTCCTCGCTGGCTCCCGGACCGAGCGGGCGGGCCTGCTGATCGATAACCCGGGCTTCGGCCGCTGGGTCTTCCCTTACGACCTGGACCGCAGGCCACAGCCCCTTCCGTTCGTCTTCCCCGCCGTGAAAACGGCCGGCACGTATCGCGTCTTCGTCCTGGGCGAGTCGGCGGCGATGGGCTTCCCGGACCCGTCGAGCAGCTTCGCGCGCGCGCTGGAAACCATGCTACGCGCCCGTTACCCGGACACGCGCTTCGAGGTCATCAATGCCTCGATGGTGGCGATCAACTCCCACGTCGTCCGCCAGATCGCCCTGCAGTGCCTGCGGCGCCAGCCGGACCTGCTCGTCGTTCACCTCGGGAACAACGAGGTCGTCGGGCCGTTCGGCGCCGCCGGCGTCCTCGGCCCCTTCTCCCCCAGCCTGGGCGTCATCCGCACCAACCTATGGGTCAAGACCACCCGGTTCGGGCAGCTGCTCAACGCCCTCATCCAGTCGTTCAAGTCGGACGGACAGCGCCCGCGCGCCTGGGACGGGATGGCGATGTTCCAGGGCAGCCACGTCGCGGCCGACGACAGCCGTCTGCCGCGCATCCACGGCCATCTCCGCGACAACCTGCAGGACATCTGCAGCGCCGGCACCGCGGCCGGCGTTCCCGTGATCGTCTGCACCATCCCGGTGAACCTGAAGGACTGCGCCCCGTTCGGGTCACAGCACGCCGCCGGCCTCGGCACCGAGCGGACCGAGGCCTGGGACACGGCGTACGGGGACGGGGCCCGCCTGGAGGGCGCCAAGAAGTTCACCGAGGCGCTGCGCCGCTTCGAGGAGGCGGCCCAGGTGGACGACCGCTTTGCCGATCTGGCGTTCCGGCGGGCGCGCTGCCACGCGGCCCTGGGGCAGACTGCCGACGCGAAAAAGCACTACGCGCGGGCGCGCGACCTCGACACCCTCCGCTTCCGCTCGGACACGAAGATCAACGAGACGATCCGCTCGGTGGCCGCCGCGCGCGCGGCGGACGGTGTGTACCTCGCGGACGCCGAACGTGCTTTCGAGGAAGCCGCCCCAGCCGGCATTCCGGGCGAGGAGTTCTTCCTCGAGCACGTTCACATGAACTTCAAGGGGAACTACCTGGTGGCCCGGACGGTCTTCAAGGCGATCGCGGACATCGCCCCGGCAGCCCTTGGGGCACGGGCAGAGAAGAACGTGGCGCCGCTTTCGGAGGGGGAGTGCGGCGCGCGGCTGGCTCATACGGAATGGAATGCGTTCAAGATCGAGACCCAGATTGAGGGAATGATGGTGATGCCGCCGTTCAACGGGCAGCTCGACCGCGCCGAGCGCAAGCAACGCTGGAAGGCGAAGCTGGACGGCATGCGGCAGCGCCTCGGGCCGGAGGGGCTCGAGAAGGCCATCGCCGAGTACCGCAAGGCGGTGGCCGCGGCCGACGAGGACTGGATGCTCCGGATGAATTTCGGACAGCTGCTGACGGAATACGGCGACGTGGAGGGGGCGGAAGCGCAGTACCTGACGGTCCTGGAGCAGTTCCGCCATTGCTTCGCCGCCCACTACAAGCTCGGCCTGGTGCTGGTCCGGGCGGGCCGGGTGCCGGAGGCGGTGGCGCACTACCGGCAGGCGCTGCGGCTGAATCCCGGGTACCCGGAAGTGAACTTCGCCCTGGCCGAGGCGCTCGCTGTCCAGGGGAAGACCGACGCGGCGGTCGCCCTCTACGAGGCCCAGTCCCTCAAGGAGTCGAAACGCGCCCCGGCGCTGGTCGCCCTGGGCGGTTTCCTGACCCGCGTCGGGAGATTCAAGGAGGCGCGGGTCAGGTTGACCGAGGCCCTGGAACTGGAGCCCGAGAACGTGCGCGCGCACACCCACCTCGGGGATACGGCCCTCAAAGAGGGGCACCGGGACGAGGCGATCCGGCATTACGAGACGGCCCTGCGGCTTCAGCCGGAGTGGCCGGACATGCGCGGCTATCTCGCCAAGCTCAAGAGCGAAGGCGGGCGCGCGCCGAACGCTCCGAAATAGCGAGCCACGGAGAGAAGAGCGCTGCTCGATCCCGCCGCTCGCATCCCGCCACGCAGGGGTTCCCTTGACCGCGATCCTCGGCATTTCGGCCTTCTACCACGACAGCGCCGCCGCCCTGGTAGTGGACGGCGAGATCGTCGCCGCCGCGCAGGAAGAGCGCTTCACCCGCCGCAAGCACGACGCCGCCTTCCCCGCACACGCCATCGCCTACTGCCTCCGCGAGGCGGCATTGACACCCGAACAGGTCCAGTACGTGGCGTTTTACGAGAAGCCGCTGACGAAGTTCGAGCGCCTGCTGGAAACCTACTTCGCCTTCGCCCCCCGCGGTTTCCGCAGCTTCTGTCTCGCCATGCCGCTCTGGCTCAAGGAGAAGCTTTACGCCCGGCGCACCATTCGCCGCCAACTGCCGCGCGGCGCCCGGGCGCCCGTCCTCTTCCTCGACCACCACGAGAGCCACGCCGCCAGCGCCTTCTTCCCCAGCCCCTTTGAAGAGGCCGCCATCCTCACGCTCGACGGCGTCGGCGAGTGGACGACGACGGCCTGGGGGACCGGCCGGGGGAACAAGATCCACCTCGCACGGCACCTCCAGTTCCCGCACTCGCTCGGCCTGCTCTACTCCGCCTTCACCTACTACTGCGGCTTCAAGGTGAACAGCGGTGAGTACAAGCTCATGGGCCTGGCGCCCTTCGGCCATCCCGTCTACCGGGACGTCATCCGCCGCGAGCTGATCGACCTCAAGCCGGACGGGAGCTTCCGCCTGGACATGAGATATTTCAACTACTGTCAGGGGCTGACGATGACGGGCCGGCGCTTCCACGCCCTGTTCGGAGGCCCGCCGCGCCGCCCGGAGTCCGCCCTGGAACAGCGGCACATGGACCTGGCGGCGAGCATCCAGGCGGTAACCGAGGAGGTGCTGCTGGGCATCGCCGCCCACGTCCACCGCGAGACGCGGCTCAAGGACCTCGTGCTGGCCGGCGGCGTCGCCCTCAACTGCGTCGCCAACGGCCGGCTGCTGCGCGAAGGTCCGTTCGCGCGCCTGTGGATCCAGCCGGCGGCCGGCGACGCCGGCGGCGCCCTGGGCTCGGCGCTGTTCGTCTGGCACCAGCTGCTCAACAAGCCCCGCGCCGCCGCGCCCGGCGATTCGCAGCGCGGCAGCCTGCTCGGGCCGCGCTTCTGCGCCGACGAGATCGCGACCCTCCTGGACGGGCGCGGCGTCCCTTACCGCCGCCTGGACGAGGCGGACCTGCTGCGCGACGTGGCCGACCGCCTCGCGGACGGGCAGGTGGTCGGCTGGTTCCACGGCCGCATGGAGTTCGGACCGCGGGCGCTGGGAGCGCGCAGCATTCTCGGCGACCCGCGCTCGCCGCGGACGCAATCGGTCATGAACGTGAAGATCAAGTTCCGCGAGAGCTTTCGGCCGTTCGCCCCGAGCGTCCTGCGCGAACACGCCCACGAGTGGTTCGACTTCCCGCAGGGCGCGGACAGCCCGTACATGCTCCTCGTGGCTTCGGTGCGCCCCGACCGCCGGCTGCCGCTGGACGTGGACCAGCGGGCGGTCATGGATGGCGACCCCGACCTGTGCCGGCGCGTGAACGTGCCGCGCTCCACGGTGCCGGCGATCACGCACGTCGATTACACGGCGCGCCTGCAGACGGTGGACGCGGCGAGGAACCCGCGCTTCCACGCCCTGCTGCGGGCGTTCCACGAGCGGACGGGCTGCCCCGTGCTCGTGAACACGAGCTTCAACGTGCGCGGCGAGCCGATCGTCTGCACTCCGGAGGATGCCCTGCGCTGCTTCCAGGCCACCGACATGGACGCTCTGGTCCTGGAAGACGTCGTGGTGGACAGGCGTCAGCCGCAGCCGGAGCTGAGTGCCGCGGCCCGCGAAGCGTACCGCACCCAGTTCCCCCTCGATTGACCGCGGAGGGCCATCGATGCGCTGGTCGGACATCCCGTTCACGCCGCCGCCGGCGACCCTGCGCTGGTTCACCGCCCTCCTCGCCCTGTTCCTCGCGGTGTCAGGCGGCTGGCAGCTCCTCGCCCAGGACCATCGGCTGGCGGGCCTGGTGCTGGTCGGGGCGGCGGCACTGGTCGCCCCGGTGGGGCTGTTGTTCCCGGCGGTGATGCGTCCCGTCTTCGTCGGCTGGATGGTCCTCGTTTATCCCATCGGCTGGTTGACGTCGCACCTGATCCTCGCCTGCCTTTTCTATTGCGTCTTCACTCCGGTGGGGTTACTGTTCAAACTGGTCGGCCGCGATGCTCTCGGCCGCTCCCGCCGCGAGCAGGAAACTTACTGGGCGGCGAAGCCGAGTGCGGACGACGTGCGCAGCTACTTCCGCCAATCCTGAAGCCGTAGAGCTTACGGACAGAATTTGTAGGGTGGGCACCGCCCACCGTTGGCTACACGGTGGGCGGTGCCCACCCTACAAACTTTGTACGTGAGCCCGTAGCCCCGAGGCCGCCGTGGCAGAGAACCCCGATAACGATCTGGAAAAAGCCGCCGCCGAGGAGTCGCGGGCGCCCCTGCTGAAGGACTTCTGGTATTTCCTCCTCCAGAACAAGAAGTGGTGGCTCCTGCCCATTCTGATCGTCCTGCTGGTGCTGAGCCTGTTGCTGCTCCTCTCGACGACCGCGGCCGCTCCGTTCATCTACACCCTGTTTTAGAGGCACTAACAAAAAGCCGGAAACCGGCCCGACCTGAGCGCCGTGCGTGCGCGCCTGGCGCAGGTGACGGCGAAACCTTGAGCGCCGCCCGTCCGCGGGCCTCTCGGCCCGCGGCGGTACTCGCCTTCGGCGGTTCGTCGTTGACGCCCCCGAACAGATCGCAGAGAATCGAGACACTGAGGCGACGTGTTCCGGGCGATCTCGTGTGCCCTGAAGCAAGGCACGGCGCCCGGACGTGCGCCTCGCGGAGCGAACCCCCTTCATGGCCACGAACTCCCTCCTGGAAAAGAGACTGCCGGCGAAGGTGGTGGTGGCGGTGCTCCTGGCGTGTCTGGCGGGTGGGCTGGCCCTGCTGTGGGTCCTCAGCACGCCGGCCCTCGACCCGACCCCCGTGGCGCCCCCGCGCGGCGAGCAGCGGGCGCCCAAGCCGCGCCGGTCCCTGAACGACAGTGGCTTCATCCTCGTGTCGGAGTCCCTCGAACCGTGGAAGGACCCGACCTCCTTCGCCGACATCCGCGCCGCCTTCCACCGCGCCGGCTATCGCAAACTCCCCGACCTCGACCGGCGCCTTGCCGAGGGCGGCCTTGGCTCCAAAGAGCTCCTCGCCGCCTACCTGACCCGGGGCCTGCTGTACATGTACGAGGGCGAGCCGGAGCGCGGCTACGAGGAGTGGACGCATGCCCGGGGCGTCGTCGCGGCGGACCCGGGCCTGGCGCACGAGTGGCTGTCCACGCTGATCTTCCTCCAGGGAGTGGCGGCACTGCGGCGCGGCGAGACGGATAACTGCGTCCACTGCCGGGGCGAGGGCGCGTGCATCTTCCCCATTCTCCCCCAGGCCGTCCACACCAAACCCGAGGGCTCGCGCCTGGCCGCCCAGCACTTCACCGAGTACCTGCGCCGCCATCCCGAGGACCGCGGCGTGCAGTGGCTGCTGAACGTGGCCCACATGACGCTCGGCGAGCACCCCGACCGCGTGCCGCCCGCGTTCCTCCTGCCCCTGGAGCGCTTCCGCAGTGAGCCGGAGCACTCCATCGGCAAGTTCCGCGATGTCGCCCACCTCGTCGGCGTCAACCGCTTCAACCAGGCTGGCGGCGCCATCATGGAGGACTTCGACAACGACGGCCTGCTCGACCTCGTCGTCTCCTCGACGGACCCGGCCATGCCCCTGGCGTTCTACCGCAACAAGGGCGACGGCACCTTCGAGGAGCGCGCCGAGAAGGCGGGGCTGCGCGACCAGCTGGGCGGCCTGTACTGCGTGCAGACGGATTACAACAACGACGGCTGGATGGACGTCTTCGTCATCCGCGGCGCCTGGTTCACGACGCCGATGCGGCCGTCGCTGCTGCGGAACAACGGCGACGGCACCTTCACCGACATCACGCAACAGGCCGGCCTGATGCACCCGGTCAACGCCATCGTCGCCTGCTGGGCCGACTTCGACAACGACGGCCACCTCGACCTGTTCATCGGCTGCGACAACTCGCCGAATCGGCTCTACCGCAACAAGGGCGACGGCACCTTCGAGGAGGTGGCCGCCCCAGCTGGCGTCGCGGGCAATGGCAAGTGCTGCCGCGGCGCCAGCTGGGGCGACTTCGACGGCGACGGCCACCCCGACCTGTTCATCAACTACCTCAACGGCCCGCCACAGCTGCTGCGCAACAACCGCAACGGGACCTTCACCGATGTGGCCGCCGCGATGGGCGTCGTCGCGCCGACGGTAGGCTTCTCCTGCTGGTTCTGGGATTACGACAACGACGGCTGGCTCGACCTCTACGCCACCAGCTACGAGCGCTCGCTCAACGACATCGTCCGCGGCATGCTCGGCGAGCCGCAGAAGCGGCAGACGGATCGGCTGTACCGCAACCTCGGCGGCAAGCGCTTCGAGGACGTGTCGCGCGCGGCGGGTGTCGAGTTCGTGATGTCGTCGATGGGCTCCAACTTCGCCGACTTCGACAACGATGGCTTCCTCGACTACTACCTGGGCACAGGGGAGCCGGCTTACTCGACGCTGGTCCCCAACCGGCTGTTCCGGAACGTGGGCGGCAAGCGCTTCGCGGACATCACTTTCCCCAGCCGGACGGGGCACTTGCAGAAGGGGCACGGGGTGGCGTGCGGCGACTGGGACCGCGATGGCCACGTCGATCTGTTCGTGCAGATCGGCGGGGCGAACCCCGGCGATGCCTTCCACAACGCCCTGTTCCAGAACCCCGGCGGCCACGGCAACAGCTGGCTGAACGTCAAGCTGGTGGGCAAACGCACCAACCGAGCGGCCATCGGCGCCCGCATCAAGGCCGTCACCGCCGGCCCGGCGCCGCAGACGGTCTACCGTCACGTCAACAGCGGCAGCAGTTTCGGGGCCAACCCCCTGGAGCAGTTGGTGGGCCTGGGCAAGGCGAGCCGTGTCGCCGTCCTGGAGGTGTACTGGCCGACGAGCGGGACCACGCAGGTCTTCCGCGACGTCGCCGTCAACCAGGCCATCGAGGTGACGGAGTTCGCGCCGGCGTACCGCACGCTCCACCACAAGCGCGTGCCGCTGCCGCCCGCGCCGAAGGAGAACAGCCGCCCCTCGCAGTTGACGGGCAAATCCTGACGTCGCTCGCCCAGCGTGACCGGGAATGTTTTTCCCCTCTGGTTTGCATTCTCCCGAACCGTGGCCTACTGTTGGGGTGTCCTCAACTTTTGGGGAGAAGGTGAGGACACTCAGGGGCCGTCCGGCAGAGAGGGGATTGCCGGCGGCCCTTTTTCTTTTCCCTCCATTCCCGGGCCGTTTTTCTGCCGGCCCTCAACCCCCACCATTTCGCGCTGGCCTGGGCCGCACGCGGCTGGCACAATACCGACCGATCGCTTGTGTCGCCGACCGCTGTGGAGGGAAAAGCTCATGCCCCGCTCCTGGTTCGCTCTCGCGCTGCTGTTGACGGCGGCGTGTCACCTCGGCCTGCGTGCCGGGGGACCGCCGGACTTCGCCAGGGTACACCTGCCGGCCGGCCTGGTCCCGGCGGACGCAAAGGCCGCCCCGGCCGCCGTCGTCTGCTTCCTCGAAGGCCCCGCCGAGGACGCGAAGGGCAACGTGTTCTTCAGCGACATCGCCGGCAACCGCATCCTCAAGATGACCCCCGAAGGCACCGTCTCGGTCTTCCGCGCCGACAGCGGCCGCACGAACGGCAACACCTTCGACGCGCAGGGGCGGCTCATCAGCGCCGAGGGCGCCGAGATGGGGCCGGGAGGCCGCCGTCGCGTCGTGCGGACCGACATGGCCACCGGCAAGGTGACCGTCCTGACCGAGCGCCACCAGGGCAAGCGCTACAACAGCCCGAACGACGTGTGTGTGGACGGCAAGGGCCGCGTCTGGTTCACCGACCCGCGCTACGGCGCCGACCGCAGCGACCTGGAGATGGACGTCGAGGGCGTCTACCGCATCGACTCGGACGGCAAGGTGGCGCGCGTACTGGGGCAGCCGCAGGTGCAGCGGCCGAACGGCCTCGCCGTCAGCGCGGACGGCAAGACGCTGTACGTGATCGACAGCCACCCGAAGCCCGGCGGCAACCGCAAGGTCTGGGCGTTCGAGGTCGGGGCGGACGGCAGTGCGGGCAAGGGGCGGCTGGTGTACGACTTCGGCAAGGGCCGCGGCGGCGATGGGATGCGGCTGGACGGGCGCGGCAACCTGTGGGTGGCGGCGGGCATCTCGATGCGGCGCGGCCCGGGAGAGACACTGGACGTGCCGCCGGGGGTGTATGTCATCAGCCCCGGGGGGAAACTGCTGGGCCGCATCCCCATCCCGGAGGACCTGATCACGAACCTCTGTTTCGGGGGGCGCGACGGCAAGACGCTGTACGTGACCGCGGGCAAGACGCTGTACCGCGTGCCGCTGCAGTGACCAGCGCTGTTTAGAGCAAGTTGCATTTGGGTGCAGCGGATCGTGGCCGACGCGCTCCGCGAGTCGGGGGGCGGAGCGCGTCGGCCACGAAAATGGATTGCATTGCGCCCCGACTTATACACCATGCGAGTCTTCTACCGCTCCGAGTCCGCACGCCGGGGGCTTACGGTCTACCGGCAGGGCAAGGTCAAGTTCTGCTGCGCCGAGATGTGTCAGCGCTGGGGCGTGCTGGTCGGCTTCGGCACCCGAGGCGCAGCCTCGACCGACCGCGCCGTAAACCTGTACCTTGACCGCCCGCAGGCGCACGGCGGCGCCGTGCTGGAAATGGTGCCGGTGAACTACTGCCCGTTCTGCGGAGAGGCAGTTGAAACCTAGAGATGAATGGTCATCTCCAAGCCTCAATGTTGCTGGTCTCAGACGATCACATGAGTTCGTGAATTATGCGCTCGACGCGGTGCAAACGTCTGAGTACATAGTCAACGTGCGAAGGGTTTACAGCCATGCACCAGTAGCGGGCCATTCTGGAGAAGGCATAAAGCGGGCGGTATTCCCTCCAGAGGTCTGGGAAGTCCCGTTTGAGGGTGTTGTTTCGCCGCGTGTGCGAACCGCCTGGCGGACGCCCTTGATGTGCGAACAGCACCTCGACCAGATGAACGGCTTTATAGAACGCGACCGTGGCTTTCCAGTCGGGGAAACGATTCTGGTCGATCCCAGATAGGAATTCTTCGTTACGCTCCGCCTGCCGCCTGTGTTCGCTTTCCGTCGCCATAAACGAGAATCGCCTTCTCGTAGGGGATGCGGTCGCCCTGCACCGACCCAGGCACCTGCATGACCTCGGCAACCAGCCAAGGGAATTCTTTCACGAGGCTGAGGTCAAGATCAGTGATCAAGTCATCAAGATCCACATTATACGACTCGGCCGCCGTGCAGATCAGGATGTTCAGCGCTCCGTCTGCGACGTTCACGAAGACTGACTCGATCTGGTTTGCGTGATCCTCTGCCCAGTTTTCGAGGTAGATCAGGAAGCTATCGAAGGCATCCTTCCACTCTTTGTCGTCTTGGGCTTGCTTGCACGCTTGGGCAGCCTCTCGCATCGTAACGACAAACCGATCTTCGTCTTCTGGCACAACGACAACTCGCCTTTCGGAGCGAAAGTTGAGGCGGATCGGCCGCGACGAAGGAGTCGTGCGATCCTTAGCCATTCGACGCATCTCCTTTAGTATTTAAGGGTTGCCTTTCGTTGTATCGCCACCGAACGGCTCAACTAGAGGCTGACAGCCTGTGGCTGCATTTGTCAATAGCAACAAGCCAAAGACTTTTGTTATGGTAGCGAGGCAGGCACTATGCGTCAAGTGAACTTGTGCGCAGCAGAAGCAACTCTTATGCCAAAACTGCTTGCCATTGCACAAAAAGGCTCAACGGCGGCCTGAAATTTAATCACCCGACATGCAATTTTATTGAGGTCGCGGAAGGGATAAAATTGCAAAGCCACACACACCGCAGACCGACTCGCGGAGCGAGTCGGCCACGATCCGCTACATCCGGCCGTAAACTGCTCTAGCCGCGGTTCGCAGAACCGCGGCTAAACGAGGGAGATTCGCCCCGCCGCGGCTCAGCGCTTGATCCGCGTCGGCACCGGGTCCGTCGCGAACGGCCAGTCCGTCGGTTGGTAGCGCACGTCGAGGTACGGCGTCGGCACGCGGCGGTTCTTCTCGGTCTTGCTGATCATCACCGCCTCAAGGATGCCCGTCGTCAGCAGCGTGCGCTCCACCGGATACGCGGCGTGCCCAGTCTGCACCATCGCGTCGATGGCGCGCACCTGGTAAGCGAAGTGCGCGAACGGGTCGGGCTGCTGAAGATAATAGAGAGTCGAAAGCGGTTTCTCCTGACCGCGCAGACGGCAGGCGAAGGTGAAGGCGCCGCCGTCGCCCTCGTGGGCCCAGCCGTTCAGCATCGCCACCGCCGCCCGGAAGCCATCGCGGTACTCGATCAGGAACACCCCCGCACTGTTGTCGCGCAGCGTCAGCTTGCGGTAGTCGCCCTGCGCGTGCGCCGGCACCCGCTCCATCGCCGCCTCCAGCAGTTCGCGCGACCACAGGCCGCGGTCCATCGCCCGCCACATCTCCTCGCCCTGTAAGCACTGCACGCTGCGCACGCCGCTCTCGCCGCCGCGGCGCCGCTCCGCCATGCACTGCAGGCCCTCCAGCGCGTGGAAGCCGTAGCCCTCGAACGGCCCGTAGCCGAGCTGCACCGCCTCGACGAGGTCGCAGTCGCGCGGCAGCCGCAGCACCGGCCGCCGCCACGTCACCGGCACCGACGAGCCGGCCATGAACGGCACGAACAGCTCGCGGGCGCGGTCGTACATCCAGCGGGCGTCGGCCCAGGTGACCGAGAGGTGCTTGTCGTTGAAGACCGGCACGGACCGGCCCGTCCGCTGAAAGACGTTCGTGACCTCCTCGAAGAAGCGGCGGCGCGGGTAGAGGATCTGGCCGCGGGCGTTGGTCGGGTAGCGGCCGTGCTCGCCGATGCACAGCACGCCGTCCACGTTCAGTCCCTTGCGGCCCAGCGTCAGCGCCGCCTCGATCGTTTTGGAGATCGGGAATTGATACTTCTTCGCCAGCGCCCGGCTCATGTCCCCCTTGGGGAACTGATCGACGTACAGGGACGCCAGGCGCATGCGCGGCCGGTCCTTGCCGTCGTAGTTGAAGCCCTCGAGGATTTTGCCGACGATGACGTCAGCGTGGGACCAGCGGCGGTATTCCGTGACGACAGCGGCGACACGCTTGAATTCGTTCATGGTCTGTTGTCCCTGGGCTTATGGGCCTTTCAGCTCATACTCGCCGTAGCGCTTCGAGGCGTACGTCTTCTGCCCCTTCTCCGTGCCGAGGACGATCAGGGCGGCCGCCCCCGGGATGCCCTCGATCATCTTCAGGCCGCGCTCCGGGCCGAGGATGCACACCGAGCTGGCCAGCCCGTCGGCGGTGCCGCCCGGCTTCACCACCGTCGTGCTGATCCGCGTCGTCAGGCCCATGCCTGTTTTCGGATCGACGATGTGGCCGTAACGCTTGCCGCCGATGACGACGTACTGCTCGGTGTCGCCCGAGGTGGACACGCCCGCGTCCTTCAGCAGCAGGTAGCGCGACGGCCTGGCGGTCGGGTTCTCCAGCGGCGCCACGCCGACCTTCCAGCCGCGGGCGTCGGGCGGGGCGTCGCCGACGACGATGTCGCCGCCGGCCGCCACCAGGGCGCGCGTGATGCCGTACCGGCGCAGCACCGCCAGCATCATCTCCGCGGCGTAGCCCTTCGCGATGCCGCCCAGGTCCAGCAGCATCCCCACCATCACCAGCCGCACCGTGCGGTCCTTCGCGTTCAGAAGGATCTTCTCGTACCCGACCAGGGAGAGGGCGCGCTTCAGCTGTTCGAGGTCGGGCAACTCGCGCGTGCGGCGGGAGCGCCGCCACAGCCGCACCACCGGGCCGACCGTCACGTCGAAGGCCCCGCCCGAGAGGCGCGAGATCGCCTTCGCCCGCTCCAGCACCTTGAAGAGGTCGGCGCTGACGGGGACGGGCTCGCCGCCGGCTTTCTTGCACAGGCGCATCAATTCACTGGTCGGGCGGTAGTCGCTCATGATACCATCGAGTTCGGCGGCGCGGGCGAACGCCTCCTTCGCGGCCTTCTTCGCCGTCGCCTCGTCGGGGGCGTAGAGGACGATCCGGAATGTCGTCCCCATGTGCGGTTCGGTGAACTCGAAGCGCTTGAGGGCCGGCCCGTCCGCCCGCCCCAGCAGGGCCGCGGCGGTGAGTACGACCGCAGCCGACCCCAGAAGAGTGTTTTTGCTCATGGCCTTGACCGCCCCCGGCCCGTACAATCACCTGTAACCCTGTGGAGAATACCATACATGAAACACCTCCCGCAGCACCCCCTCGCCTGGTGTGTTTTTGCCGTCGCCGCGGCCGTCCTGTTCCTGAGCGGCAACGCGCCCGGGCAGGCCAGCCTCAAGCTGCCCGCCATCGAGAAAGCGGCGCACAAGAGCTACGCCGAGGCGGTCCCCGGCGCGCAGGTGAAGTTCGAGATGGTGGCCATCCCGGGCGGCACCTACCTGATGGGCAGTCCGCCGGGCGAGCCGGGCCGCGCCGACGACGAGGGGCCGCAGCACCCCGTCACCGTCCGGCCGTTCTGGATCGGCAAGACGGAAGTCGCCTGGGACGAATACGATCTCTACTGGAGGAAACTGCCCGGCGCCAAGGTGGGGACGACGCCGACCGACAAGGCCGCCGACGCCGTCACACGGCCGACCCCGCCGTATGCCGACGAGACGTTCGGTCACGGGCGCGAGGGCAACCCGGTGCTGTGCATCACGCACCATGCGGCGATGGAGTACTGCCGCTGGCTATCGGCCAAGACGGGCAAACTGTATCGCCTGCCCACCGAGGCCGAGTGGGAGTGGGCCTGCCGCGCCGGCACCACCACCGCCTACTCCTTCGGCGAGGACGCCAGCAAACTCGACGACTACGCCTGGTACGAGAAGGACTCGGAAGAGGTGGCGCACCAGGTCGGCAAGAAGAAGGCGAACCCGTGGGGCCTTTACGACATGCACGGCAACGTCGCCGAGTGGTGCATCGACCAGTACCTCAAGGACGAGTACAAGAAATTCCCCCTCGACAAGGCGACGCTCGCCCCCGTCGAATTGCCGGGCACGAAGCGGTATTCGTACGTGGCGCGCGGCGGCTCGTGGGTCGATCCGCCGGCGAAGCTGCGCAGCGCCGCCCGCCGCGGCTCGGACAAGGACTGGCTGAAGCGCGACCCGCAGCGGCCGCAGAGCATCTGGTGGATGACCGACGCGGATTTCGTCGGTTTTCGAGTTGTGCGCGCGGTCGCCGAACAGGAGAATCTAAAGGGGCTGCGCTCGAAGGTGACTCGCGAGAGCAGCGACTGATTCCTGGTCCGGCTAGAGCCGTTTTCGGTTGAGTGTGGCGGTTCGTGGCCGACTCGCGGAGCGAGTCGGCCACGAACCTCTGGATGGCTGACCGACGCGGACTTCGTCGGCTTCCGCGTGGTGCGGGCCGTCAACGAACAGGACAACCTGAAGGGGCTACGCTCGCAGATCACGCGGGATAGCCCTGAGGACTGAACCAGCCAACCGTTTCTTTACCCCCGGAGGAGCAGCGATGACCGAGAAGCAGACGACCAGCGCCGGCGAGACGCGCCGCGACTTCCTGAAGACCGCGGCGGTGACCGCGGGCACCGCCGCGATGGCGGCCAACCTGACCATGCTGTCCAACGTCCACGCCGACGGCCCCGACACCATCCGCGTCGGCCTGGTCGGCTGCGGCGGCCGGGGCACCGGCGCCGCCACGCAGTGCGTGCAGGGCGGCGATAACGTCCGCCTGGTGGCGATGGGCGATGCGTTCCGCGACCGGCTCGACGGCGCCCGCAACAACCTGATGAACAACCGCAACCTCGCGGGCCGCATCGAGGTGCCGGCGAACCGCTGCTTCGTCGGCCTGAACGCCTACGAGCAGGTGATCGCCAACTGCGACCTGGTGATCCTGGCCACCCCACCCGGCTTCCGCCCGACCCACATCCGGGCCGCGGTCAACGCCCGCAAGCACGTCTTCACCGAGAAGCCCGTCGCCGTCGATGGGGCCGGCGTGCGCACCGTGCTGACCGCGTTCGGGGACGCCAACCGCCATCGGCTCTCCTGCGTGGCGGGCACGCAGCGCCGCTACCAGACCTCGTACCGCGAGGCGATGCAGCGCCTCCACGGCGGCGACATCGGCACGATCACCGGCGGCCGCTGCTACTGGAACCAGGGCGCGCTGTGGCATCGCGCCCGCACCCCGAACATGACCGCCGTGGAGTGGCAGCTGCGCAACTGGCTGTACTTCACCTGGCTGTCGGGCGACCACATCTGCGAGCAGCACGTGCATAACCTGGATGTCATCAACTGGGCGCTGGACGACCACCCGGACCGGGCAGTGGGCATGGGCGGCCGGCAGGTGCGCACGGGGCCGGAGTTCGGCCAAATCTACGACCACTTCGCCATCGACTACGAATACCCCAACGGCGTGCATGTACTGAGCATGTGCCGGCAGATCGCGGGTTGCGAGAACAACGTCTCGGAGGCGATCGTCGGTACGCGCGGCAGCTGGACCTCGCAGCGGCGGGCGATCACCGGCGTGCGCCCCTGGGCGTTCCGCGAGCGCGACAACGACCCGTACCAGCAGGAGCACGTGGCGCTGATCGAGAGCATCCGCGCCGGGCGGCCGATCAACGACCTGCGCAAAGTAGCCCACAGCACGCTGACGGCGATCATGGGCCGCATGTCGGTGTACACCGGCCGGGCGGTGACGTGGGAGCAGGCGCTGAACTCGGAGGTGAACCTGATGCCGGCGAACCTGCGCATGGACATGAGCCTGCCGGTGCCCCCGGTCGCGATGCCCGGGAGTCCGGCGTAACCCGTTGCCGTTGCCGCGTGACCGAATAACCTGGCCCAGGACGCCTGGGCCAGGTTTTTCGATGAACCCGCCTCACTCCAGCACTTCCAGGCCCAGAACGGTCAAATCGTCCGTCTGCCGCGTCCGCGTGAACAAGTCCTGCGACAGCTTCGCCACCAGCTCGCCGACCGGCAGGTCCCGGTGGCGCGCGGCACAGGCCAGCACACTGGCGGTCCCGACCGCCTGGCCTTCGTACGAGGCCGTGTCCATCCCGTCGGTGTAGAGCAGCAGCTTGTCGCCGGGCCGCAACTGCTGCGTCCGCACCGGGTACTTCGTCTCGAAAACACCGAGCAGACTACCCTCGATCTGCCACTGCTGCGGCGCGCCGTCGTGGGGCAGGTAAACGGGGTAAGGATGGCCGGAGCGTGCGAACTGCAGCACGCCGTCCTTGAAGTTGTAGAGGACGTAGACCATCGTGATGAACGGCGTCTCGGACAGGGCCTGGTCGATCAGGTCGCGGTTGAGGCGCTGCAGCACCTCGCTCGGCGGCACCAGGCGGTACTCCTTGCCGGAGATCTCCTTGGCCTTCACGCCCTTCTTGACGAAGATCGTCAGCAGGCTGGCCGGCACGCCGTGGCCCATCGCGTCGGCGACGTAGAAGCCCAGATGGTTCTCGTCGAGGCGAAAGATGTCGTAGAAGTCGCCGCCCACCCGGCCGCACGGCTGGTAGTGGACCGCGAAGCGCACCTGCGGCAAATCCGGCAACGTCTGCGGCAGGAAGCTCTGCTGGATGCGCCGGGCCAGTTCCAGTTCCTGGTCGATCTGCTGGTAAGCGAGCTGGAGCCGTTTGTTGATCCGGTGGACTTCGAGGGTCTTTTCGTTGAGGCGGTCGTGGCCCTCCTTGATGCGGAGGAGGGCGCGGGCCTGGGCGAGCAATTCGGCGGTCTCGAAGGGGCGCAGGAGGTAGGCGTCGGCGCCGCACTCCAGGCTGGCCAGGCGAGCGGCGGGGGCGTGGTCGGCAGTGAGGAACAGGATGGGCAGGAAGCCATCGCCGGCGCGGACGCGGAGGCGGCGGCAGAACTGCAGCGCCTCGGCGGCCCGGGCGGTGCCATCGAGCACGACGAGCTGGTAGGCGGCGAGGTCGGCCGGGTCGTCCAAGGTGAGGGGATGGGTATCGATGGCGTGGCCCGCCTGCTCCAGCAGCCGGCGCGTGTCGTCCACAGACGCCGCCGTGTCGGCACACAGGAGAATGCGGAGCGCACTTGCCGGGGCCATAGACCGTTACTCCCTGAGAGAAAGTTTCACTATACGCTGAACCGGCTTGCGCGTTAAGCCCACCCGTGGCACCGGGTGGGTTTTCGTCTCGGGACCCACCCGGTGCCACGGGTGGGCTTACCGGACACGCAACCCCGTCTACTCAGCCCCGCGAAAAGCTGGTAAGCTTCTGGAGAGCGAGGGTGTCCCCTCGCGCGTTGACGTCCCCCCAGGAGAGCCGCCGGATGCCGCAAGGCCCTGTGCAACCCACCCGCCTGATCCGCAACTTCTCGATCATTGCCCACATCGACCACGGCAAGAGCACCCTGGCCGACCAGATCCTGCTCAAAACCGGGGCGATCGCGCAGCGCGACTTCCGCGCCCAGGTCCTCGACGACATGGACCTCGAGCGCGAGCGCGGCATCACCATCCAGATGCACCCCGTCACCGTCTACTACCAGCACGAGGGCCAGCGCTACGAGCTGAACCTGATCGACACGCCCGGCCACGTCGATTTCAGCTACGAGGTCTCGCGCAGCCTCGCCGCCTGTGAGGGCGTTATCCTCCTCGTGGACGCCTTCCAGGGCGTGCAGGCCCAGACCGTCGCCAACGCCTACCTGGCGATGGAGAGCAACCTGACCATCGTGCCGGTGCTGAACAAGATCGATCTGCCCAGCGCCCGGCCCGACGTGGTCATCGCCGAGATGGAGCAGGCTCTCGGCGTCAACCCCGCCGACGTGCTGCGCGCCAGCGGCAAGACCGGCATCGGCATCGACGATGTCATCCAGGCCATCATCGCGCGCGTGCCGCCGCCGCCGGGCAGCCCCGACGACCCGCTGCGCGCCCTCGTTTACAACAGCCACTTCGACTCCTACAAGGGCGTGGTGGTCTACGTCCGCCTCATGGAGGGCCACATCCAGAAGGGCCAGCGCATCCGCCTGATGCGCGGCGGCACCGAGCACGAGGTCATCGAGTTGGGCCAGTTCCGGCCGGCCATGACTCCCTGCGAGGCGCTGTCCGCGGGGCAGGTCGGCTACTTGATGGCCCAGATCAAGACGCTGAGCGACGTCCACATCGGCGACACGGTGACCGACGCGCTGCGGCCCTCGACCGAGGCGCTGCCGGGCTACAAGGAGCCCAAGCCGATGGTCTTCAGCGGCCTGTACCCGGTCAACAACAACGAGTTCGAGACGCTGCGCGAGTCGCTGGCCAGGCTGCGCCTCAACGACGCCAGCTTCACCTACGTGCCGGAGGTCAGCGAGGGCCTGGGCTTCGGCTTCCGCTGCGGCTTCCTGGGCATGCTCCACCGCGAGATCATCCAGCAGCGCCTGGAGCGCGAGAGCGAGCTGGACCTGGTGCAGACGGCCCCGAACGTGACGTATGAGATTTTGACGCGCAGGGGCGAGACGCTGACGGTGGACAGCCCGCAGAAGGTGCCGGACGCGGGGCAGATCGAGGAGTTCCGCGAGCCGTTCGTGCGCATCAACTTTCTGCTGCCGTCGGAGAACATCGGCGACCTGATGCAGCTCGCTTCCGAGCGGCGCGGCATCTACATCCGCACCGAGTACCTGAGTCCGCAGCGGGCGATCCTCGTCTACGAACTGCCGCTGGCGGAGGTGATCTACGACCTTTACGACAAGCTGAAGTCGGTGACGCACGGCTACGGCACGATGGATTACGAGCTGATCGGCTATCGGCCGGCGGACCTGGTGCGGCTGGACATCATGGTCCACGGCAAGCGCGTGGACGCCCTCTCGACGATCGTGCATCGCATCTTCGCGGAGCGCCGCGGCCGCAACCTGGTGAAGAAGCTGCGCGGCGAGATCGACCGGCACCTGTTCGAGATCGCGCTGCAGGCGGCGATCGGCACGCGGGTGATCGCGCGCGAGACGATCGCGCCGATGCGCAAGAACGTGACGGCGAAGTGCTACGGCGGCGACATCACGCGCAAGCGCAAGCTGTGGGCGAAGCAGGCGAAAGGCAAGAAGCGCATGAAGCAGGTGGGGCAAGTGGAGATTCCGCAGGAGGCGTTTCTTGCGGTGCTGGAGTCGGATCAGTAGCGTTTGCGAAAACGAGGTGACATCATGAAAGCGAATGGGGCCGCGGCCGAGGCGAAACCGCAAACCGAAGCGACCAGCGAACACTGGCAGCAGCTTTGTGCCGAACTGACGGCCGAGCGCGACCAGCTTCGTCTGGAGCTCGCGAAAGCCGTGAAGCAGCGCGATCAGTGCCGCAAGGCGCTGATCGTCTTGATGCGGCAGGATGCGGACTTCGACAAGAAAGCGATCCTCGCGCAGGTGGGTAAAGGGCAATCCTTCAAGGACCTCATCGCGCAGCTGGAGTCGCAGGGGGCCTCGTGATGGCGTCAAGGAAAGAGCCCCCGTACCAGGTGGAGGCCACCGGCCCAGCCAACGAGGAGGTTGGCGATCCCATCACCAAAGCATCCTCACGCGGCGAGCTACAAGAACTGACGGGCGCTCTGCAAGCTATTGTTCGCCGGTTGGAGACGCGACCGCTTCACTGGGGCGATCCGGAACGTCGAACCCGCAAGCAAGGTGGTCTGGTTTACCACGGGATCGAAGAGCCCCTCATCGTACAGTACGTCGTCTTCAAAACCGAGAAGGTCGTATGCCTGCTGCATGTATGGGCCTTGCCGGGTTCCTCATTGGCCGAATAAGGGGGCGTGCCGGTACTGAAGTCAGAGCAACGACGGGGTGATTCCGTCAACCAGGGCAGACCGGAAGGAGCCGTTCGCATGGGGCAATGAAGAAACTGCGGGGTGAGCGAAGCAGGCGATAGGCAAGAAGCGCATGAAGCAGGTCGGGCAGGTGGAGATTCCGCAGGAGGCGTTTCTCGCCGTGCTGGAGTCGGATCAGTGACGATGAAGCGCCGCAGAGACTTTCAACATGAGGGGGACCGGATCTGAGCCTGACGCACCGAGGACTGCGCGTGCGTGGCTCGCTGCTCTGGATTTGGAACTGCCCGATCCGACGGACGAAGATTTACGAGACCTCGACGTGGCGATGGGCTATGACGAGTTCTGGGAATGGAGCAGTGGCAAGGTTGACCTCGTCAATTGGAGAAAGAGTAGCTGGAAGGAAACCATTGTCGTGTGGCTGGTCGTGTGGGGGGTACTTCTCCTCGTCGTGTGGCTGCACCAACTTCTCTGACTTCGGGCATGAGGCGGTCCCGCGAGAGGAATTCCCGCGACCCTGGGTTTGGACCAATACGGCCCGTTAAGGGTGTGAACCCATGAGTACGATACTGAGCAGCCGGGAACCGGCGTGTAACGAACACTGGCAACGGCGCTGTGCGGAGTTGGAGGAAGAGCGCGACCGACTCCAGCGTGAAGTTGTCAAACTCCGCGAACACCTCCTTCAGTGCCAGGAGGCGCTGGTAACGGTTTTGACGCACGAGGAAGGGGAGTTGGACGAGGTGGCGCTATTCGCGCTAGCGGGAACGGGGCAGTCCGCGAAAGAACTTATCGCGGAACTGGAGGCCAAGTACGGCCTGGCAACGCCGTCCCAGGAAGACCCGCCGTTCTACGTGGATGGCACGGATGCCGCAAGGTGACACGGTGAACCAGGGCAGACCGGAAGGAGCCGTTCGCATGAGAGCAGTTGAGGAGGCCGTCCGTCGTCCCGTCCATTCTTCCCTGGTCCGGCACGCCCTCGAAATCCTCGTCCTCTCGCTCTGCCTGCTGCTGATCCTGCGCCAGTGGGGCGTCGAGCCCTACGAGGTCCCGACCGGCAGCATGGCCCCCGCGCTCGCCGGCCACCACCGCGCCTGCGACTGCCCGCGGTGCGGCTATCCCGTCGTCGTCGGCCGCCACCCGCGCGACCGCGGCACGGACACCGCCCCCTTCCGCTGCTACCGTGGCGCCTTCTGCCCCAACTGCGGCCGCACCGGCCTGGATCTCCACGAGGCCCCGCACCGCCAGGGCGATCAGGTCCTCGTCAACCGCAACGTCTACGCCTTCCGTCGGCCGCGCCGCTGGGAACTGATCGTCTTCCGCCTGTTCGGCGTGACCTTCATCAAGCGCCTCGTCGGCCTGCCCGGCGAGGAAGTGGAGATCTGCGACGGCGACCTCTACCTCGACGGCGCTCTCCTGCGCAAGAGCCTGACGGAGTTCAACGCGCTGCGCCTGCCGCTGTTCGACAACGATTTTCAGCCGCAGCCCGAGGGTTGGCGGCGGCGCTGGGAGGTCGTGGCCACCGACTCCGGCCCGCACCCCCTGGCCGGCACCGTCCTGACCCTGGACGGCGAGGGTGACCGCGAGCGTTATCGTTTGCTGACGTACGCGAACTACCAGCTCGACGCCGGACAATGTCAGCCGATCAACGACGAATATGCTTATAACGGGAGTGACCGCGGCCCGCGCACTCTCGTCCACGATTTCATGATGGAGGCGCGGGTGGAAGTCCAGGGCGATGCCGGCTGGGTGCTGTTCGGCATCACCGACGGGCACGACCACCTCGTCGCGGAGATCCCGGTCGGGGCCGGTGAGGCACGGCTGCGGGCCGTGCGCGCGTGGCCGCCGACCGCGGAAACCCTTGCTGAGCAAGAGCCGGGCGTGCTCAGGGCGGCACACGATATGCATTTGGAGGCCGGCACGGGCCACCGCGTCGAGTTGGCGTTCGTCGATCGGCGTCTGACGCTGGCCATTGATGGCACGCTGGTGTTTGCCCCGCTGGATCTGCCGGCGGTGCGACGGCGGCCGGGCGTGGTGCGGCCGGCCGTCCTGGGGGCCAGGGGCGTCAAGGCGGTGGTGCGTAACTTCCGGCTATTCCGGGACATCCATTACACGAGCGCCGGCCCCAACGCCGCCCCCGGCAAGCCTGTCCTTTTGGGACCGGACCAATACTTTGTCTTGGGGGACAACAGCCCGAATTCGCAGGACAGCCGATTCTGGCCGGACGGTGGCGTGGTCCCCGCCCGGGGCCTGCTCGGGCAGCCCTTTGTCGTCCACGTACCCGGGCGGGCCGTGGGCGGTGCAGGGGCAGGCGCGGACCTGGACTGGGGGCGCGTCCACTGGCTCCGGTGAGCGGAAACCCCTCCTGGGGTCTTTCCTCGGTCTCCTTTATCCTCGATCGCGGTGATCCATGCGCGAAGACGACAGCACACCGGCAGGCCCGGTTCCGCCGAACGCCTCCCCGCCCGCCCTGGGGCGCGAGGACGCCCCGCCGGTCAACGGTCTGCCCGCGCCGCCCCCGGAAAGTACACCCGCCCCTGTGCCCACTCTCGAAGCCGTTGCCCCGGCCGCCCCGACTCATGAGTCCGTCCCCCGGCCCACGGAGCGCATCGCCGCCGGGCCGCCTCCAGGCGCTCCCGAGGGCGGGATCCGCGAGGGCGTTCCCCCTGGCGCCCCGGCGACGCCCACCGCCCACCCCACCGAGGCCATGCTGCTCCTGCGCCAGCTCACGGGCCTGCTCATCATCCTCTGTTCGGGCTGGGGGTTCATTGTCTTTGTCGGGTTCATGTCGAAGACCTGGAACGTCGGCCTCTCGCTCAGCGCCGCCGCGGGCTTCGCGTCCGTCCTGTCGTTCTGCTTTTTCCTGGCGCTGGAGCGGAACCTCTGGCTGAGTCGCTTCATCGGGTTGCGGCTCAGCCCCCATGCGTCGCCGGTCGTGGAGGCGCTGTTCTTCTGGTTCTTCGGATTCGTCGCCCTTCTGCTGCGCCCCACGGTGAGTCCTGAGGCCGCCCCGGCGCACGCACCCTCGGCCACCGACAAGCTCCAGACCGCCCAGCCGGAAATGAAGGACGGCTTCCGCGAGATCGTCGAGACGGTTGTGTTCGTGGTCGTCCTGGTGCTGCTGCTCAAGGGCTTCCTGGCCGAGGCGTTCGTCATCCCGACCGGCTCGATGGCGACCACGCTGCTGGGCTACCACCGTGACGTGGAGTGCCCGCAGTGCGGCTACCACTTCCGCATCAACATGAGCAGCCAGCTCGACGCCGAGCAGCCGCAGCGCGCCATCGTCACCGGTTGCACCTGCCCGAACTGTTTCCTGCCGTTCAACCTCCCGATCTCCCGCGAGGGACCCCAGCCGTGACCCGACGACGACGTTACCTCCTGACCCTGTTGCTCTGCGTCCTGATCGGTGCGGGCTGTGGCGGCGGCGACTGGAGCAGCGGCGACCGCGTCCTGGTCGCCAAGTTCCTCTACGACAGCGGCATGGCCCAGCCCCACCGCTACGACGTCGTCGTCTTCAAGTTCCCGCAGCAGCCGATCAAGGGCGGCGTGCCCAAGAACTACATCAAGCGCCTGCTCGGCCTGCCCGGCGAACTGCTCGCCATCTTCTTCGGCCGGCTCTACCACGCCACCGTCCCGGTCCGGCAGCCCTCCGAGGACGCCAAGGTCGATCCCACCGACCTGTGGAAGGAAGAGTACCTGCACGCCAAGACCCGGTTCCTGCACGAGCCCGAGGGGAAGGCGTTCTGGGACAAGAACAGGTTCGAGATCCTCCGCAAGCCCCTCGACACCATGATGGCGATGCGGCGCATCGTCCACGACAACGACCACCCCGCCAAGGACCTTGAGGGCGTGCTGCCGCCGCGCTGGGCCGGCGCCGAGCCGAGCGCCTGGAAGGCGGACGGCAGTCACGGCTTCACCCACGGCGGCCAGGGCAAGCAGGTGGACTGGCTGCGCTACCAGCACGTCCTCCGCCCCGCCGACTGGCCGGTCAAGGAGGCCCCGCGCCCGAACGACCCGGACGGCGCGCTGCGCAACGAGGAGTTCGAGCGCACCTACACGGCCCGGGTGGAGCAGATCAAGAAGGACAGGTCGAAGCACAAATCGCAGCTCATCACCGACTTCCTCGGCTACAACAGTTACCAGACGAACTTCCTGCCGCCGAAGGTCTACGACCCGCACAACTGGGTGGGCGACCTGATGCTGGAGTGCCACCTGAAGGTCGAGAAGGCCGAGGGCGAGTTCTGCATGGAGCTGGCGAAGGGCGTGGACCGCTTCCAGGCCTGCTGGAACCTGCAGTCCGGCGAGTGTACGCTCTTCCGCCTCGGTGCCGACGGCAAGCGGCAGGAGCTGGCCCGGAAGTCCACGCGGCTCAAGGCGGCGGGCGAGTACGAAATGCGCTTCGCCAACATCGACGAGCGCCTGACGGTGTGGGTCGATCGCGACCTGCCCTTTGAGGACGGCGTGACGTACCCGCCCCCGAAGGAGCGCGGCCCGACGGAGAACGACCTGAAGCCGGCGAGCCTGGGGAGCACGGGCGCGGCGGTGCAGGTCCACAAGCTCAAGCTGTGGCACGACAGCTACTACACCCTGCGGGGCCAGTTGGCCGACGCCGGGGAGGTGGTGGACTGGTCGAAATCGGAGACGTGGCAGCCGCTGCGCGACGTGGGTTACAAGACGCTGTACGTGCAGCCGGGGCATTACCTCTGCCTGGGCGACAATAGCCCGCAAAGCTCCGACAGCCGCGAGTGGGGCACGGTGCCGGAACGGCTGATGCTGGGGCGGGCGCTGCTCGTGTACTTCCCCTTCGACCGCGGCGGGCGGATCAAGTGAGGGATCGGGAGTCAGCAAAGCCCACGGGTGGCCACCCGTGGGCTTCTTCCCTGACTCCAGTTTCGGCTGCGTGGACCGCGCGGGCCGCGTGCAGAGGCTCCCGGAGTTCCTGAGAGGAGACGAATCCCATGACGGCGTGACAGGGTGAGATCCCGTTTAGCCGCGGTTCGCAGTCGGTCGTGGCGACAAGCTGGCAGCTTGTCGCC
>JBBRPS010000009.1:0-36066 GCA_038227745.1 Gemmatales bacterium
CTTCTTCTACTGCGGAGGTACGCTTCTCGGCGTGTGCCATCCCTGGCCCCTTTCAGGACTTGGGGGGAAAATGGGGTCGCGTTCGCTCAGGACAGTGTAGGACTTCCCCCCGGCAGGTGCAAACCGTGTCGTGCGCCCGGCAGGAGGCACCTCGGGCAAGCGGCCTTGACAACACTTCCCGACGTTGCCATAAAAATCAACGGAAACGTGTTTGCGTCCGAGGCGGCGGCATGCGGGATTTGCACTTCATCTGGGACCTCGAAGACGAGCCTGGGGGCAACGTCCAGCACATCGCCGAACACGGGATCACCCAGGACGAGGTCGAGGAGGTGGTGACCGAGCATCGCGACGAGGCCGTCGCCAGCCGCAGCAGCGGGCTACCGACGATCTTCGGCCGGACCGCAACGGGAAAATACATCTGCGTCGTCTTCGAGTACGTCGCGGACGACCCGCCGGCAATCCGCACGGTTACCGCCTTTGAAGCTCCGCAACCCCGAAGCAAGAAAGGGAAAAAACGTGGTCGTTGAACGCATCTACCGCAAGACCGCACGGACCCCGGAAGAGAAGGCTCGCATCGAGGCCATCCGCGAGAAATTCCAGCGGGAGAAACCGTCCCTGGAAGACCTGATCGCTTCGGGTGAGTACGATGGCCCGGTACCCCAGGGGGCATACCTGGAGCTGCGCCGGTTGATGCACCTGCTGCGGACCGCGCGGGAGCGGCAGGGCCTCAGCCTGGCGGACATCGCCGAGCGCACCGGCATCGACAAGGCGGCCCTGAGCCGTTTGGAGACGGGCAAGCAGATCAACCCCACCATCGACACCGTCTGGCGCTACGCTCACGCGGTGGGCAAGCAGCTGCAATGGCTTGTGATCTCGAACGAAGCATGGGCGGACACGGAGGGCCCTGCCACGAAGGCCGCCGGCTCTCCGGACAGGCGCTCCGCCGCGAAGCCCCGGGCCGCGAAGAAAAAACGCGCGCGCGTGGCGCCGGGTTCGGAAGCCAAAGGGAAGGGGCGCTGAGGCGCCCGGTCAGGACGTCAGATTGGGCCAGGCAAGCCTTCGCCAATCGCGCTCAGGCGGCGCTGGCCTGGGGCGGCGCGCTGAGCTTGGCCTCCAGCAGGTTGAGCACGTCGCCGACGGTGACGAGCGTCATCAGTTCCTGCTGTGACAGCCGGATGCGGAAGCGACGCTCGATCTGCGACACGATGCTCACCACGTCCACCGAGTCCAGGCCCAGCTCCTCGCGCAGGTTCTTGCCGTCCTCGAGGTCGCTGTACTTCTCGCCGGTGTCGGCCTCGATCAACTCGATGAGGGTCTGGCGAATCGTCTGACGATCCGGCATGGTTCACCTTCCTGGCTAAGAATGACTCCTGTCGATCGCGCGGCACCGCGGTGCCGAGTGCGTACAGAACCACTTTCCAGGGTTTTTGACAAGAGCGCTTCGGTGCCCGCGGCCGGGGCGGTTTGCACGGGCCAGGAGCGGCGAACGGCCGGTTTACGCCGGCCGTTCGCCGCCTCAGCGGCGCAGCCCGGTCAGGAAGAACTGCGTGCGGTGCCCGTCCACGGTGAGGTCCTGCCGGACCAGCCGCTGCGCCCCGTCGTACCACACCTCGACCGGGGAAGGCCCGCCGGTCACGCGGAAATGGTAGCAGTTCTGCACCTGGCCGCCGACCGTCAACTGCTGCACGCCGACGTAGTGCAGGTGCCCGTTCATCTCCTTGCCCGTGTCGGCGTCGAGCAGCGGCACGTCCTGGTTGTGGAACCGCGCCGCCGGCAGCCGCCAGAAGCTCGTCGGCCAGCTGTCCGCACTGATCAGCTTCTCCTGCCCGTTGACGCGCAGCCGCAGCGCGCTGCCCTCCTGCGTGACCTGCAGATCGTAGCGCGTGCCATCGTCGTTGGTGCTGCTCTGCATCCCCAGCAGGCGGTTGTCCTTCCACTGCTCGGCGCCCTGGTAGGTGTAGGTGTACGTCTTGATCAGGACGCGGACGCGCACGCTGGCCTGCACGGCCATGCTCTCGGCGCCGCCGTCCTGCTTCGTGATCGTCATCACGTATTGCCCGGCCGGCTTGTTATCGACGTGGATGGCGAACTCGCGCCGCTCGGTCTCGGCGGCCCGCGCCGGGCCCGCGGCGCCCAGGAGCACCAGGCCCCCGAGGACCAACCCCCAGCCACCCCGCGCCGCCCGGACCACTGCCGCTTCCCGCCTTGCCTGGGTCATTCCGCGCCTCCTTTGCTCCCTGGGGGAAGGCCCGGCGCGCACGCGCCCGGCCGCTGCTCCGAGTAAGGGGCGGGACTATAACGCAAAGGCCCGCGGAGACAAGGCGAAGTGGACAGAGCTCTATGGGTGCGGCACGAGGAGGAGGAACGGGTAGACGTACGCTTGCAGCAGCGTCATCAGGCCGACGATCGCTGCCAGGATGATGCTGTGCCAGAAGACGGCCTTGAAGATGTCGGCCTCCTTGCCGAGCTGGTGTGTCGCCGCCGTCGCCACGCAGATGCTCTGGGCGTCGATCATCTTGCCCATCACGCCGCCCGTGCTGTTCGCGGTGCAGATCAGCACCTGGGCCTGTCCCTGGGTCAGGCCGCCGGCGAACAGCGCGGGGTGGCTGTTGTACACCTCGGTGGCGGTGATCTTCTGCAGGCTGCCGAACAGGGCGTTGCTGCCCGCGTCCGTCCCGGTGAGGAACACGCCCAGCCAGCCCAGCATCGCCGCGAAGAATGGGTACAGCGGGCCGGTCTCCGCGAAGGCCACGCCCAGCGTCGCGTCCATGCCGGCGTAGCGCGTCACGTAACTCAGGCCCAGCATGCAGGCGATCGTCGGGATCGGGATCTTCATCTGGTAGAACGTCCGCCAGACGACGCGCTTGATCTGCCCGCCGTTCATCCGCAGCATGGCCATCGACAGCAGGACCGCGACGAAGACCGCCGTGCCGGGGGCCGTCAGCCAGGCGAAGTCGAACACCGCCTTCTCCGGCTTTGGCGCCTGCAGCCGCGGGTCGCGGTGCGACTCCCCGTCCAGCCACGGGACGGGGATGAGGTAGTTCGTCTCCAGTGCCCCGACCTTCACCGGGCCGAGCTGCGCCCGGTTGCCCTCCCTTTGCCGGACCAGGCCGGTCAGCAGCAGCAGCACGGACATCAGCACGTAGGGCGCCCAGGCCAGGCTGACGCTGCCGACCGTCAACGGCCGCTCCTCACCCGGCCCACCGTTCCCCGTCGCCGGCCCGACCAGCGCTGCCGCTTCCGCCGCGTGCGGGTCGCTCGCCAGGCTCTGCTCCTTCTCCGGTGCCGTCGTTGCCACCGTGGGCGCCGCCGGCGTGAAGTGCCACTCGCGGCGCGGCTTCCAGAACTGCAGGAGGATCGCGGTGACGACGAGCGCGAAGATGCCGCCGCCGATGTCGGTCATGGGGTAGAGGATCACGCCCGGCAGGTAGACGTGAATAGTGGCGAAGGTGAACTGGAACAGCGCGAACGAGCCGCCCGCGACGAGGAGCGCCGGCCAGACTTCCCACGTCTGTTTCCAGGTACACATGCACTTGACCATCCACAGCGGCACGATGAACGACAGAATCGGCAGCTGGTGGCCGGCCATGACGCTCAGCGTCTCGATGGGCAGGTCGGTGACGCCGCCGAGGACGATCAGCGGCGTACCGAGGCCCCCGTAGGCGACCGGCGAGGTGTTGGCGATCAGGCAGAGCACGGCGGCAAGGAAGGGGTGGAAGCCGAGGCCGACCATGATGGCGCCGCAGATGGCGACCGGGGTGCCGCCGCCCGCCGCCCCTTCGAGGAAGGCGCCAAACGCGAAGCCGATCAGGATGGCCTGGATGCGCGCGTCGCCGGACAGCCCCGCCACCGAGCGGCGCACGACGCTGAACTGTCCGGTCTCGACGGTGATGTTGTAGAGCAGCATGGCGTTGAAGATCGTCCAGCCGACGGGCAGCAGGCCGAACGCCGCCCCGTAGACGAACGCCATGCCGGCCATGGGAGCGGGCATGCGGTACACGAGGATGGCGACGAGGATGGCGGCGACGGCGCCCGCGGCGCCGGCCTTCGGGGCCAGCCAGCGCCGCGGCACCAGCAGCCAGAACAGGACCAGCACCGGCAGGGCCGCGAGCAAGGTAGACCAGAGGGGCGACCAGAGAAGGGTGCCACGGAGCGGGTCGAGGTGCTGCTGGTAGGCCCAGATCATGCGGCGGGTTCCTTGGTGCGCGGGGGCGGGATGTGGCGATTGTAAGCCCCGCGGGGCGCGAAGCAAGAAGAATAGAACACGGATGACACGGATGGAACGGATCCGTGCGGGTCCGTTTCATCCGTGTTCTATTCTGCGGCGAGGCGGAGGATGTAGACGACCCCCGTCCCGCACGGCACCGCGAGGTGTCGGCTGTCCGGCGCCCAGGCCACGCGGTAGACCACCTCGGGGAACACCCACTCGCGCTGCCGCTTGCCGGAGGCCGCGTCCCAGACGATGATCTTGCCGTCCAGGCCGACCGTGGCGAAGCTCTTGCCGTCGGGGGAATACGCCACCGTCCAGACGTAGCCGCTGGTGCCCTTGAGCTGGCTCATCTTGCCGGGCTTGTCGCCGTCCATCTCCCACAGCCGCACCACCGGCTCCTGGGCGCCGTAGACGACCTTCTTGCCGTCGGGAGTGAATGTCACGCTCAGGATAGGCAGTTCGTGCTTGTCGAAGACGTGGACCTCCTTGCCCGTCTCCAGGTCCCACAGCCGCACCGTGCAATCGACGTAGACGGGCCGACCGTCCTTGTAGACGATCTTGCCGTCCTTGATTTCGTAGTTACCGCCTCCCGATAGGGCACGGCGGCCATCGGGCGAGAAGGCGATGCTCGTGACCGGCCTGGTGTGTTTCTCCAGCTGCTGGAGGATCTTCGCCGACTCCACCTCCCACAGCCACACCTTGTCCGCGCTGGCCGTCAGGAGCTGTTTGCCGTCCGGCGAGAAGGCGACGTGCCCCACGCCGGCCGGGTGGCCCGCCAGCCGCGGCAGTTCGCGCTGGCTCTTCACCTCCCAGAGGCGCACGGCCACGTCGTTGCCGGCGTAGGCGAGGAGCTTGCCGCCGCGCTGGAACGCCAGCGAATAGATCGCGATGGCGTCCTTCTTGCGGACGTACTGCTCCTTCGGCCCGTAGCCGTCCACGCCCCAGAAGCGCAGCGTGCGGTCCTCGGCGCCGGATGCCAGCGTGCGGGAGTCGGGGCTGAACGCAACGCTGTAGGTGTGACTCCAGTGGCCGGTGACGATGGTGCGGTCCTTCGGCCGCAGCAGCGTGGCGTCCCACGCGCGGACCGTCCAGTCAGAACTGCCGCTGGCGAGGTAGGCGGCCTGGCCGCGCGCGTTCCCGCCCAGGGCGACGGCGTTCACGACGTTGGCGTGGCCGGCGGCGACGCAGCGCTCGCGCGGCGGGTTGAGGCCCCAGCTCCACACGCGGGCCGTGTAATCGCTGTTCCCCGTCGCCAGTGTCTTGCTGCCCTTCGGCCCGAACGCCAGGGAGTAGGTGACGCCGTGCTTTTTCTGGAGGGTCACGCCCTCCTTCGGCGGCGAGGCGCGCACGTTCCAGAGGCGCACCGTGGCATCGGTGCCGGCCGTGGCCATCACTCCGCCCTCGGGAGCGAACGCCACCGCGGTCAGCGGCTTGCCGTGCGGCTTGAACGAGAACCGCTCTTTCACCTTTTCCTCCGCGACGCCCCAGAAGCGCAGCGTCTCGTCGGCGCTGGCGGAGGCGAGTGTCTTGCCGTCAGGCGAAAAGGCGACCGAGGCGATGGCGCCCGTGTGGGCCGCGATCTCGGCGCGTTTCACGGGTTCCTTCTCGCCCACCTCCCAGACGCGCAGGGTGGTGTCGGCGCCGCCCGCGGCGATCAGCTTACCGTCGGGAGAGACGGCGACGCTGTTGAGGGCGCCGCTGGCCGCGTGGACGACGGCCCGCGCCTTCGGGGCCGCGCCGCTCACGTCCCAGAGGCGCAGGGTGCCGTCGCTGCCGCAGGAGGCCAGCGTCTTGCCGTCGGGGAAGTAGGCCAGGCCGAGGACGGCGCCGCCGTGCGCGCCGAGCAGCGCCTGCTGGCGCATCGTCGCCCGATCCCAGATGCGGATGATGCCGTTGGTGCCGCCGCTGGCGAGGAGCTTGCCGCCGGGGGCGATGGCCACGCTGGTCACCGGGTGGCCGTGCCGGCCGCGGTGCTCGCCGACGACGGCGACGAGTTCCTTCGGGTGCCAGTCGAAGCGTTCCAGCGGCGGGGTCGTCTTCGGGTCGAGCTTGTCGAGCGGGGACTGGCCGCGGGCCGGAACCGGGCCGAGTCCGCAAACGCCCAGGACGACGAGGAGGGGCAGCAGCCGGCGCGCGCGGCGGCGCCG
Organism: Gemmatales bacterium; assembly: GCA_038227745.1. Lineage (GTDB taxonomy): Bacteria > Planctomycetota > Planctomycetia > Gemmatales > Gemmataceae > DASPXY01. Next base: position 6,358 of record JBBRPS010000009.1, read on the forward strand.
GGGCCGGGCAGTCGGGGCGCCTTGGTTGTGATACATGGCGGCACCTTCAAGGAGGAAACCGATGAGGTTCGCAGGTGGGCGCGATTCTACCCCTGCCGGCGCGCGGGGGCAAGCGGGTAGGGTGGAATGCGCGGCGCTGCCTCCCGGTATGGGAAGCCTTGCTCTCCCCGGCGCATTTGGTATACTGCCATAGAATTACCTGACTGACTGGTCCGTCCGTCCCCCCGGGATCTGCCCATGAAAGACAGCGCGCTGAAGAAGTCGGGACGCCCCGTGGACCCGGAGCTATGGGCGCGGCGTCAGGAGGAGATCCTCGACGCGGCCACGGAACTGTTCGCCAAACACGGCTATTCCGGCACCGACACGCAGGTCCTCGCCGACAAGCTGCAGGTCGGCAAGGGCACGCTCTACCGCTACTTCCCGACGAAGCAGGAGCTGTTCCTGGCGGCGGTCGATCGCGTCATGCGGCGACTGCGGGCGCAGGTCGAGACGGCGATCGAGGGCATCGAGGAGCCGCTCGACCGCATCACGCAGGCCATCCGCGCTCACCTGGGGTTCTTCGAGGAGCACGCCGAGTTCGTCGAGCTGTTCATTCAGGAGCGGGCCCTGTTCAAGGATCGCAAGAGGCCGACCTACTGGGAGCACCGCGACGCCTACGTCGGCCGCTGGCACGACCTGTACCGCTCGCTGGCCGCCGACGGCCGCATCCGCGACATCCCCGTCGAGCGCATCTCCGACGTCATCGGCGACCTGCTGTACGGCGTGATGTTCACCAACTTCTTCACGGGCCGGCGCAAGCCGCCCGAGGAGCAGACGGAGGACATCCTCGATATCGTCTTCTTCGGCATCCTCACCGACTCCGAGCGGCGGCAGCGCGGCGTGAAATGACTGCGCGCGCCCGCGTTCGCCACTTGATGAAACGCGAACGGCACAGGATCTGCCGTTTCGGGCTGTGGGTCAGGAGTCCACTCCTGACCCACAGCACAATTCCGAAGTGTGAACGGTTCTCCCAAAGGGAGTCGAACGCCATGCACACGTCAGCGCACCGACCGTTCGCCAACCACCCGCGGTGGCCCGCGGCCCGACGCGCCCTCTCGCTCCGGGTCGGGTGGCTGCTCCTGCTGCCGCTGGTCACGGCCGCCGGCTGCGGGACGCAGGCCGTCCCCCCTCCCCCGCGCGACCCCGTCGTCGATGTCGCGAAGCCGGTCGAGGACACCATCACGGACTACGAGTACTTCCCCGGCCGCACCGATGCCGTGGAGACCATCAATGTCCGCGCGCGCGTCACCGGCTACCTCAAGGAGGCGAAGTTCAAGGAATGCGACGTCGTGAAGAAGGGGAACGTGCTGTTCCTCATCGACCCACGGCCCTACGAGGCCGAACACAAGAAGGCCAAGGCGAACCTCGACCAGGCCAAGGTCCGTTTCGAGCGCCTCGAAAGAGACTTGCAGCGCGCCCAGGGCCTGCAGGCGCGCAAGAGCATCAGTCAGGAAGATTACGACAAGGTCGCCGGCGACCGGAACGAGGCCGAGGCGGCCATCAGCGTCGCCAGGGCCCAACTGGAGACGGCCGATTTGAACCTCAGCTTCACCAGGGTCAAGGCCGAGATCGACGGCCGCATCAGCCGCCGCCTGCTCGACCCGGGCAACCTCGTCAAGGCGGACGACACCCTCCTGACGACCATCCTCAGCATGAACCCCATGTATGCCTATTTCGACGTGGACGAGCGCACCATGCTGCGCGCCCGCCGCCTGATCCAGAAGGGCAAGATCGAGTCGGCCCGCAAGGTCAAGGTGCCGGTGGACCTGGAGCTGACCGACGAGAAGGACTTCCCGCACCACGGCACCATCGACTTCGTCGATAACACGGTGGACCCCAGCACCGGGACGCTGCGGGTGCGCGGCGTCTTCGAGAACGCCGAGGGCGTCCTCTCGCCCGGCATGTTCGTGCGCGTCCGCGTCCGGATCGGCGTGCCGCACAAGGCGCTGCTGATCGCCGAGAGCGCCCTGGGCACGAACCAGGGGCAGAAGTTCGTCTACGTCGTGAAGAAAGGCTATGAGTCGGTGGACGGCAAGCAGGAGACCGTCTACCGCGCGGTGCAGCGCCCCGTGCAGCTCGGGCCGGTCCACTTGGGGCGGCGCGTGATCGACGACGGCCTGCAGGCGGGGGACCAGATCGTGGTCAACGGGCTGCAGCGCGTCCGAGATGGGGCGAAGATCCAGCCCAGGGAACTGCCCGAGATGCCGCGCGTGGCCGGCAACGCCCTGCCCGCGGGGAGAAACCACGAAATACACGAAAAACACGAAAAAAAGACAGAAAAAGAGGGGAAATAAGCCCACGGGTTGCCACCCGTGGGCTTTGTCCCTCTCTCTTTTGTCTTTCTGTCTTTTTTTCGTGTTTTTCGTGTATTTCGTGGTTTCTCCCCATGTTCTCGCGATTCTTCATCGACCGGCCGATCTTCGCCTCCGTGCTGTCCATCGTCATCACCATGGCCGGGGCCATCGCCCTGTTCACCCTGCCGCTCGCCCAGTACCCCGCCATCACGCCGCCCACCATCCAGGTGATGTGCGCCTACCCCGGCGCCAGCGCCCAGGTCGTCGCCGAGAGCGTCGCGGCGCCGATCGAACAGCAGGTCAACGGCGACGAGGATATGCTCTACATGTCCTCGCAGTGTACAAACGACGGCCAGTACAGCCTCGGCGTGACGTTCAAGCCCGGCGTCAACCTGAACTTCGCGCAGGTGCTCGTCCAGAACCGCGTCAACCTCGCCCTGCCGTCGCTGCCCGACGTCGTCAAGCAGACCGGCGTCACCACGCGCAAGCGCTCGCCCGACATCCTGCTCATCGTCAGCCTCTACTCGCCCGACGGCACCCGCGACAACCTGTTCCTCAGCAACTACGCGACCATCCAGCTCAAGGACGAGCTGGCCCGCGTCGAGGGCGTCGGCGACGTGTTCCTGTTCGGCCAGCAGGACTACAGCATGCGCATCTGGGTCGATCCGCAGCAGCTGGCGACGCGGAGTATGACGGCCGGCGACGTGGTGGCCGCCCTGCGCGAACAGAACGTCCAGGTCGCCGCCGGGCAGCTCGGGCAGCCGCCGGCTCGCGTGGGCCAGCGCTTCCAGTTCCCGCTCACCACGCTCGGCCGCCTCACCGAGCCGGAACAGTTCGCCGACGTCGTCCTCAAGGCCACGCCCGACGGCCGCGTGGTCCGCGTGCGCGACGTGGTGCGCGAGAACCGCTATCACCTGCGCGTCCGCTTCGACCCCGCGAAACTGGCGGGCCACGGCCTGCGGCCCGCCGATGCGGCCGCCGCCCTCAACGCCGCCCTGCGCGCGTCTCGCGGCGAGGTCGAGCACGACCCGACCGCCCCGCGGGGGGACGTGCCGGCCGCCGCCTATCGCGTGATCTTCCACGGCACCCACCCGCCGAACGTGGAAGGCCTGGCCGACGAAAAAGTCCGCGCCGGGCCGGACGGGCGCGCGGTGCCCCTCCGCGACCTCGTCCGCGCGGACCACGGCGTCGAGCGCACGCCGCAGCGCGACGAGCTGGGCGTCGAACTGGGCGCGAAGAGCCGCGACATCGTCTCGCGCGTGGACGGCAAATCGACCGTCAGCGTCGCCATCTTCCAGCTCCCCGACGCCAACGCCCTGGACACCGCCGACCGCGTCCGCGACAAGATGGAGGAGCTGAAGCAGGCCTTCCCGCCCGGCGTCGATTACAAGACCGCCTACGACACCACGCCGTTCGTGCGCGAGTCCGTCCAGGAAGTGTTCAAGACCCTGCGCGACGCCATCCTCCTCGTCGCCCTCGTCGTGCTCGTCTTCCTGCAGAACTGGCGCTCCACGATCATCCCGCTCGTCGCGGTGCCGGTGGCCATCGTCGGCACCTTCGCCGTCATGGCCGCCATCGGCTTCAGCCTGAACAACCTGACGCTGTTCGGCCTGGTGCTCGCCATCGGCATCGTGGTCGATGACGCCATCGTCGTTGTCGAGGCCGTCGAGCATCACATCGAGCACGGCATGAAACCGCGCGCGGCGGCGATCGAGGCCATGGACGAGGTCTCCGGCCCCGTGGTCGCGGTGGCGCTCGTGCTGACCGCGGTCTTCGTGCCGTGCGCGTTCATCAGCGGCATCGTCGGCCAGTTCTTCCGGCAGTTCGCGCTGACCATCGCCGTCTCGACGGTCATCTCCGCGTTCAACTCGCTGACGCTCAGCCCCGCGCTGTGCGCCATCCTGCTGAAGCCGAAGGGAGCGAAACGGGACCTCTTCACGCGGTTGCTCGACTTCGTGCTCGGGTGGTTCTTCCGGCTGTTCAACTTCGGCTTCCGCACGGGCACCGCCGGCTACACGCGCGTGGTGCGCTGGGGCCTGCGCGGTACGGTCCTCGTACTGGTCCTGTACGCCGGCCTGCTCGGACTGACGACGTGGGGCTTCGGACAACTGCCGACCGGCTACATCCCGGCGCAGGACAAGGGCTACCTGCTGGCCAGCATCCAGTTGCCGGACCTCGCCTCGCTGGAGCGGACGCGCGTCGTCGCGGACCACGTGGACCGCATCTGCCACGAGACGCCGGGCGTCGCCCACACGATTTCCGTCTCGGGCCAGTCGTTCGTGATCGGGGCGTTTGGCTCGAACTTCGGCAACCTGTTCGTCCCGCTGGAGGACTTCGCGAACCGCCGCCACCCGGCCGAGCACACCGCGGAGACCAGGGCCCGGCTGGAGAAACTCAGCGACGCCGACCGCGCGCAATTCCTGGCGACGGGGCTGCACAGCGACACGATCGCCGACTACCTCCGCAAGCGCCTCGCCGCCGAGATCCCCGAGGCGAAGCTCCTCGTCTTCGGCCCGCCGCCGGTGGCCGGCCTGGGCACGACCGGCGGCTTCAAGTTCCTCGTCGAGGACCGCGGCGACCTGGGACTGGATGAGCTGCAGCGGCAGACAGAGCACCTGTTCGCCAAGGCGAACGAGTACCGGCGCATCCGCCTGGCGCCGCAGGGGCACAGCGCGGAGGAGGTCGCCAAGGCGCAGCGGCTCGGCATCCTGGAGGGCCTGTACACGGTCTACCGCAACGACTCGCCGCAGCTCTTCGTGGACGTCAACCGCGACCAGGCCGCTCGCCTCGGCGTGGAGCTGCGCGACATCTTCGACACGCTGCAGATTTACCTCGGCTCGCTGTACGTCAACGACTTCAACCGCTTCGGCCGCACCTGGTCGGTCGTCGTGCAGGCCGAGGGCGAGTACCGCAAGCGCGTGGAGGACGTACGGCAGCTCAAGGTGCGCAACGCCTCGGGGCAGATGGTGCCGCTGGGGACGGTGGCGTCGGTGCGCGAGGTGAACGGCCCGCTGATCCTGACGCGCTACAACATGTACCCGGCGGCGGCGGTGAACGGCAACACGTCGCCGGGCTTCAGCAGCGGCCAGGCGATCGAGGCCCTGCGGCAACTGGCCCGGGAAGAACTGCCGCAGGGCATGGACTACGAGTGGACCGAGATCACCTACCTGCAACTGCAGGCCGGCAACACGGCGATGGGCATCTTCGCCATGGCGGTGTTCGGCGTGTTCCTGGTGCTGGCGGCGCAGTACGAGAGCTGGTCGCTGCCGCTCGCCGTCATCCTCGTCGTGCCCCTGTGCCTGCTCGGCTCGATCGCCGGCGTCGCGGTGGCGCGCTCGGACATCAACATCTTCACGCAGATCGGCTTCGTGGTCCTCGTCGGCCTGGCGAGCAAAAACGCGATCCTCATTGTCGAGTTCGCGAAGGTGAAGCGCGAGCAGGGGCTGTCGCGCGTGGAGGCGACGCTGGAGGCGTGCCGGCTGCGACTGCGGCCGATCCTGATGACGTCGTTCGCCTTCATCCTCGGCGTGCTGCCCTTGATTCTCGGCACCGGCGCCGGGGCGGAGATGCGGCGGGCGCTAGGGATCGCCGTTTTCAGCGGCATGCTGGGCGTGACGCTGTTCGGCATCTTCCTCACGCCGGTGTTCTTCTACGCCATCAACTGGCTGGGCGAGGCGTCGCTGTTGCGCACGCCGCTGGGGCGGCGCGTGGCGCAGGTCTTGCTCTGGGCGTTCATCGCCCTCGGGTTCGCGGTGGAAGGCCTGCTGCTGTTCCTGTCCTGGCGGCGAGGTGTCCTGTCGCCGGGGGTTGCGGTCACCCTCGGTTTCAGCCTGCTGGCCCTGCTGGCGCTGTTCGTCAGCCGCACGGCGCTCCACGCCGTACGGCCGCCAGCGCTGGCCGGGGCGCCGCCGGGCGGTGGGCGGGGCGCGGAGGCGGAGCGGATCACGGAACTGCTGCCGCGGTCCCGCCCGCCCGGCGACGAACACTTGGAGAGACATTAGGGATCCTCGAAGCATGATTTCGGCGAGGGACGTCCGTGATCTCGAAGTTCTTCATCGACCGGCCGATCTTCACCACGGTGCTGTTCCTCATCATGGCAATGGCAGCCGCCCTGGTGGGCGCTGTCGTCAGCCTCCTGCTGCCCGTCACGGAGTATCCCGATCTCGGCATCACCCTCCCGACTATCGAGGTGTCCGCCGCCTACCCGGGGGCCAACGCGCAGGTCGTCGCCGACACCGTCGCTGCCCCCATCGAACAGCACGTCAACGACATCGAGGGCATGCTGCATATGTCCTCGCACTCCGCCCACGACGGCGTCTACTCTCTGACCGTCGCGTTCCGGCCAGGCACCGACCTGGACATCGCCCAGGTGCTCGTGCAGAACCGCGTCAGGCTCGCCGAGCCGATCCTGCCCGACCTCGTCAAGCGCCGCGGCATGACCGTCAAGAAGAAGCCGGCGGGCCTGCTGCTAATCGTCAACCTGTTCTCGCCCGACGGCAGTCGCGATAGCCTCTACCTGGGCAACTACGCGGCCATCCAGATCCGCGAGGAGCTGGCCCGCCTGCCGGGCGTCGGCGACATCACCTCTCACGGCCTGCGCGACCACCGAATGCGCCTGTGGCTCGCCCCGGGGAAACTCGCGGCGCTGGGGCTGACTGCGGACGAGGTGGTGGCTGCCCTGCGCGCACAGAACTTGCAGGTGGACGCGGGGCCGGGGCAGCGTTTCCGCTTTTCGCTCGCCGCCTTCGGACGCCTCGCCGAGCCGGATCAACTTGCCGACATGATCCTCCTGGACAGACGGGCGACGCGCGTCCACCTGAAGGACGTGGGGAGCCTCGAGTGGGGCACACCGTCCCCCGAGCAGGCCTGCACGCTCGACGGCAAGTCGTCGGTCGCCCTGTTCGTCTACCCGTTGCCCGGGGCCAGCGCCCTGGAGACGGCGGGGCGGGTGCGGGCCAGGATGGAGGAACTGAAAACGCGCTTCCCCGACGGCATCGACTACGCCGTCGTCCACGACACCTCGCGGTTTACCCCCCTGGCGATTCGCGCCGGCTTCAACGCCTTGGGCATCGCGGCTGTCGCCGTGGCGCTGGGGTTGCTGCTGTTCGTGCGAAGCTGGCGGTCGTCGCTGGTTGCGCTGGCCGCCGTCTTTGTGGGGATGCCCGTCTCGTTCGTCGTCCTGGCGGCGGTGAGCGGCTCCCTGAACACCCTGACCCTGCTGGGCCTAGTCCTGGCGCTGGGCATCTGCGTGCAGGACGCAACGGCCGTCGTCGCAGCCGTCGCGGAGCACGTCGGGCATGGGATGGCGCCGCGGGCGGCGGCCGCGCAGGCCGCCGCGGAGGTCTCTCGCCCGGTCCTCGCCGTGGCCCTGGTGCTCGCCGCGCTGTTCGTGCCGTGCCTGTTCGCCGGCCCCCCGGGGGCGTTTTTCCGGCAGTTCGCGCTAACCTTGGCCGTGGCGGCCCTGGTGTCGGCGTGCGTGGCGCAGACTCTGTGCCCCACCCTGTGCGCCGTTCTGTTCTGGCCCACGGCAACAGGGGACATTCGCACGCGGCCGTCCGACCTCCTGGCCCGGGGATGCACCGGCGCGGTGCGGCTCGCCCTGCGCGGCACGGTCGTCGTCCTGGTCCTCTACGCCGGCCTGCTCGCCCTGACGTGGTGGGGTTTCGGCCGGTTGCCGACTGGACAGGTCCCGCCGCAGGACAGGGGATTCCTGTTCGTCGGCGTGCATCTGCCCCGCGGGGCTTCCGAAAGGCGCACGCGGGAAACGGTGCAGCGCCTCGAAGCCATCGCACTGCGGACGCCGGGCGTCCGCCACACCCTCACCTTCTCGGGACGCTCCGCCTTGCTCGGCGCCGGGTCTCCGAGTTCTGGGGCGTTATGTCTGGTACTGGACGACTTCGACCGCCGCGCCGACCCGGAACTGTCCCAGGACGCCGTCGCCGAGAGGCTGCGTGAGCAGTTCCGGGCGGAAGTGCTCGGTGCGGTCGCCCACGTCTTCGGGATGCCGTCGGTGCAAGGGATGGACGCGGCGGGTGGCTTCACGCTCATCATCCAGGACAGCGGCGACAACAGCCGGAAGGCCCTGCGCGAGGCCGCCGACCGGTTCGTCGCCGCCGGCAACGCGGACCCGCGCCTCCGGAACCTCTCCAGCAGTCCCGCCGCCGCCACGCCCTGGATGGAACTGATCGTCGACCGCGCCCAGGCGAAGGATCGCGGCGTGTCGATCGGCGCCGTGTGCGCTACGCTGGAGGCCACGCTGGGGCCGTGTTACGTCAACGACTTCAACCGCTTCGGCCGGACGTGGCAGATACACGTGCAGGCGCCGCAGGATCCCCCCCTGCTGCCCGAGGACATCAAGCAGATGAGGGCGCCCAACGGCCGGGGCGAGTTGGTGCCGCTGGCGGCGTTCATATCGGTGCGCCAGTTGAGCGAGCCGGCGACGATACTGCGTTACAACAGGTACGAGTCGGTGGCGGTCCACGGTATCGCCGCCCCGGGAGTGAGCTCAGACCAGGCCGTCGCGGCCCTGGAGAGACTGGTGTGGCAGGAACTGCGGGCCCCGATGGGCTATCAGTGGGAGCGGCAGCCCACCGCGCAGCCGTGGACGGGCGACACGTTCTGGGTGGTGTTCGCCTTCACGCTGTTCGGCGTGTTCCTGGTGCTGGCGGCGCAGTACGAGAGCTGGTCGCTGCCGCTGGCCGTCATCCTCACCGTGCCCATGGGCCTGCTCGGCCTGGTCGCCGGCGTCACCGTCGCGCGCTCCGACGTCAACCTCTTCACCCAACTCGGGCTGGTCGTGCTGGTCGGGTTGGCGAGCAAGAATGCCCTCCTGATTGTCGAGTTCGCGAAGGTCAAGCACAAGCAGGGGATGACCCGGGCGGAGGCGACGCTGGAGGCGTGTCGGCTGCGGCTGCGGCCGATCCTGATGACGTCGTTCGCGATCATCCTGGGTGCGGTGCCGCTGATCCTGGGCACAGGCGCCGGGGCGGAGATGCGGCGGGCGCTGGGAGTGGCGGTGTTCAGCGGCATGCTCGGCGTGACACTGTTCGTCATCTTCCTCACGCCGGTGTTCTTCTGCGCCATCGACTGGCTCGGCGGGGCAGCGGGACTCCGCAAGCCTCCGGCGCGGCTGGCGCTGCGGTGCCTGCTGTGGGTGTTCGTGGGGCTCGGGTTCCTGGTGGAGGGGTTGCTGCTGCTCTCGGCCTGGTGGGCGGGGGCCGTCTCGCTTCGGGTGCTGCTCCTGCTGGTGGCCGGCATGGTGACGTTCCTGGTGCTCTCCGTCCTCCGCGCGGTGGTTCGCACCGCGGGTGCGACGGGGGCACTGGCCACGCCAGGCACGGGGGAGGAGAACGCGGTGGCGCGGCGGATAACGGCGATGCCGTCGCCCCGCTCATCGGGCGACGAGCACGTGCGAAGGGATTAGAGCGCTTGGCATTCGGGTGTAGCGGGGGCGCGCTTTGGAGTGCGGCGCTCGGCGCCGCTTTGGCTCTTTCTTTCCCTCGGGCCGGGCCGCGGGACAACGAAAGAATGACCTAACGCGGCGCCGCGCGCCGCACTCCAAAGCGCCTGCTACGCTCGAACGCAAACCGCTCTAGTGGCGGGAACAGATCGGCTCACCAGGGGCGTTCGCTCCTGTGAGCCGGCAGGGGTAAGATCGACGAGGGCAGCTTGTGTTCTCCACATTCTTCATCAACCGGCCGATCTTCGCCTCCGTGCTGTCCATCGTCATCACGATGGCGGGCGTCATCGCCGTGTTCACGCTGCCCGTCACACAGTACCCCGAGATCACGCCGCCGACCGTCGAGGTGTCCGCGTCCTACCCCGGCGCCAACGCCGAGGTCGTCGCCGATACCGTCGCCGCGCCCATCGAACAGCAAGTCAACGGCGTCGAGAACATGATGTACATGTACTCGCAGTGTACCAACGACGGCGGCTACACCCTGACCATCACTTTCAAGGTCGGCACCGACCTGAACATCGCGCAGGTGCTCGTGCAGAATCGCGTCACCCTGGCCCAACCGATCCTCCCCGACCTCGTCAAGCGCAAGGGCATCACGGTCAAGAAGAAGTCGCCGAGCGTGCTCATGATCGTCAACCTGTTCTCGCCCGACGAGAGCCGCGACAGCCTCTACCTCAGCAACTACGCGACCATCCAGATCCGCGACGAGCTGGCCCGCCTGCCGGGCATCGGCGACATTACCTACCTCGGTCAGCGCGATTATAGCATGCGCCTCTGGCTCGACCCCGGCAAAATGGCCACGCGCAACCTGACCGCCACGGACGTGGTCACCGCCATCCAGCAGCAGAACGCCCAGGTGGCGGCCGGCCAGATCGGCCAACCGCCCGTGCCGAGCGGCCAGGTCTTCCAGTACACCATGACGACGCTCGGCCGCCTCGCCGACGCCGAGCAGTTCGCCGACATGATCCTCAAGGCCGACGCCGCCGGCCGCCTCGTCCGCATGCGCGACGTGGTCCGCGAGAACCGCTACTTCGCGCACGTCCGCCTCGACCCCGCCAGGCTGGCGAGCCACGGCCTCGCGCCCGCCCAGGTGGCGCGAGCCCTCAACCGGGCGGACGTCCAGTTCGCGAAGGACGAGGAGGCCTCGGCCGCCAGGGGGCAGCCCGCCGTCTACCTCGCGACCCTGCGCGGCGCTCGCCCCCCCTCCGAGCAGGACGTCGCCGACGTGGTGCTCGCGTTCGGCAAGAAACGGCCGGCCGTCCGCCTCGGCGACCTCGTCACGCCGGACCGCGGCATCGAGCGCCTGCCGCAGCGGGACGAGTCCGGCGTCGAGCTGGGCGCCCAGGGCTACGACCAGACCTGCACGCTCGACACGAAGCCGTCGGTCGCCCTGTCCGTCTACCAGTTGCCCGGCTCCAACGCTCTGGAGACGGCGAAGCTGGTGCGGCAGAAGATGGAGGAACTCAAGACGCGCTTCCCCGCGGGCCTCGACTACGCCATCGTCTACGACACGACACCGTTTATCACCGAGTCGATCGGCGAGGTCTTCAAGACGCTCCGCGACGCGGTCCTGCTCGTCGCCTTCGTGGTGCTGCTGTTCCTGCAGAATTGGCGGTCCGCGATCATCCCGCTGATCGCCGTGCCCGTGGCGATCATCGGCACCTTCGCCGTCATGGCCGCCGCCGGCTTCAGCCTGAACAACCTGACGCTGTTCGGCCTGGTCCTCGCCATCGGCATCGTCGTGGACGACGCCATCGTCGTCGTCGAGGCCGTCGAGCACCACATCGAGCACGGCATGGAACCGCGGGCGGCGACGGCGCGGGCCATGTCGGAGGTGTCCGGCCCGGTCGTCGCGGTCGCCCTGGTGCTGACGGCGGTGTTCGTGCCGTGCGCCTTCATCGCCGGCATCACCGGGCAGTTCTTCCGGCAGTTCGCGTTGACCATCGCCGTCTCGACGGTCATCTCCGCGTTCAACTCGCTGACGCTCAGCCCCGCCCTGTGCGCCATCCTGCTCAGGCCGAGGACGAAGGGTTCGGTGACGTACCAGGAGGTACTGCCGCGGCACGCCATCGCCGCGGCGGCGGGGCTGGCCGTGACCTTCCTCGGGCTGCCCTACCTGGCCGACTGGCTGGCGCCGGTGCTGGCGTCGTTCCCGGCGGACCTGCCGGCGTGGGCGTCGCGCTGGCTGCTCGGCCTGGTCGTCCTGTTCCCGTGGGGCTACGGCGTCGGCCTCCTCGCGAGCCGCACGCTCAACCGCGTCCTGGCCGTGTCGTTCCGCCTGTTCAACCAGGGCTTCGAGGCGACGACGGCCGGCTACACGCGCGTGGTCGGCCGGTCGCTGCGGGTCAGCCTGGCGGTGCTGCTCCTCTACGGCGGGCTGCTGTTCCTGACCTACTGGGGCTTCACGCACACGCCGACCGGCTTCATCCCACAGCAAGACAAGGGCTACCTCCTGGTCAACGTGCAGTTGCCCGACGCGGCGTCCGTGGAGCGGACGCAGCACGTGATGCGCCGTATCGAGGAGATCGCCCGGAAGACGCCGGGCGTGGCCCACACGGTCGCCATCGCCGGCCAGTCGCTGCTGCTGAACGCCGGCTCGCCGAACTTCGGCGCCATGTACGTCATGCTGGAGGACTCCCACGAGCGCGCCCACCGCGGCCTGACGGGCGACGTCATCGCGGCGCGGCTGCAGGAGCAGCTGGAGAAAGAGATTGCGGGGATCATCAATATCTTCGGGGCGCCGCCGGTGGAGGGCCTGGGCACGGCGGGCGGCTTCAAGATGGTGATCGAGGACCGCGGCGACAACGGCCCGGAGGCGCTGCAGGCGCTGGCCGACAGCCTGGCGGCGCGGGGCAACGACACGGGGCAGCTCACGGGCCTGTACAGCAGTTTCCGGGCGAATACGCCGTGGCTGTACCTGGACATCGACCGCACCGAGGCGAAGACGATGGGCGTGTCGATGGCGGAGGTGTTCAACACGCTGCAAGTGCAACTCGGCTCACTGTACGTGAACGACTTCAACCGCTTCGGCCGCACCTGGCAGGTGAACGTGCAAGCCGACTCCGCCTTCCGCAAGCAGATCGAGGACCTCAAGCAGTTCAAGGTGCGCAACGAGAAGGGCAAGATGGTGCCGCTGGCGTCGCTGCTGAGCGTGCGCGACGTGAACGGGCCGGTGATGGTGGCGCGCTACAACATGTATCCGTCGGCGGCGATCAACGGCACCGGCGCCCCCGGCGTCAGCTCCGGCCAGGCGATCGCGAAGATGGAGGACCTGGTGCGCCGCGAGCTGCCGGGGTCGATGCGCTACGAGTGGACGGAGCTGGCGCTGTTGCAGTTGCAGACGGGCAACACGGCCATGCTGGTGTTCCTCTTGGCGGTGGTGCTGGTGTTCCTGGTACTGGCTGCCCAGTACGAGAGTTGGTCGCTGCCGCTCGCCGTCATCCTCGTCGTCCCCATGTGTTTGCTGTGCTCGATCGTCGGCGTGGTGATCGCGGGGATGGACATCAACGTCTTCACGCAGATCGGTTTCGTCGTGCTGGTCGGCCTGGCGTGCAAGAATGCCATCCTCATTGTCGAGTTTGCGAAGTTGCGGCACGAGCAGGGGGTGCCGCGCTACGAGGCGACGCTGGAGGCGTGCCGGCTGCGGCTGCGGCCGATCATGATGACGTCGTTCGCGTTCATCCTCGGCGTGCTGCCGCTGGTGCTCTCGGTCGGGGCGGGGGCGGAGATGCGGCGGACGCTGGGGACGGCGGTGTTCGCCGGCATGCTGGGCGTGACGCTGTTCGGCATCTTCCTCACGCCCGTGTTCTACTACGTCATCCAGGGATTCGGCGACTGGCGCGCGGCCCGGCGTGCCGCGGCGAACGGCGATGGCAAGGGGGCCTCGGTCGAGCCGGCGCAGGCGCCCGCGGAGTCGCATTCCTGAGGGCAGCACGGTCAGCGCGCTCGTTTAGCCGCTTCCCCTTGACCGCCTCCCCGGTGCTGCGATAAGCTGCCCTCGCCCTTCTCCCGAAGCCAGGCCGCGCCGCGCGACGACGCGGGCCTCACCACCGACCGCCCCGGCGACCCCCTCATGACCACGCACCAGCCCCGAGCGACCCTCCTCAAGCGCCGGACCAAGATCGTGGCCACCGTCGGACCGGCCTGTCGTGAGCCCGCCCTGCTGGCAGAGTTGCTTCGGGCCGGCGTCAACGTCTTTCGGCTGAACCTGTCCCACGGCGACCACACGGAGCACCGACTGGCCTACGAACGGGTGCGCGCCGCCGCGGCGGCCGCGGGAGATCCCGTCGCCGTCCTGGCCGACCTGTGCGGCCCGAAGATCCGCGTCGGCCGCTTCGCGGGCGGGCAGATCGCGCTGGCCCCGGGTGCGCAGGTGACGGTCACCACCCGGGACGTCCTGGGCGGCCCCGGGCTGATCCCTTCGCAGTACGCCGTCCTCGCGGAGGACGTGCGTCCGAGCGACCGCATCCTCTGCGACGACGGCATGATCGAGCTGCGCGTGGATGCGGTGGCGGGCGGCGAGATCGCCTGCACGGTGGTCCACGGCGGCACGCTCAAGGACCGCAAGGGGATGAACCTGCCGGGCGTTGCGGTCTCCTCCCCCTCGCTCACCGACAAGGACCGCGCCGACGCGGCCTTCGCCCTCGACCTCGGCGTCGATTACCTGGCCCTGTCGTTCGTGCGCCGGCCCGACGATGTCGAGGACCTGCGCGCGCTGATCGAGGCCGCCGGCCACTCCACGCCCATCATCGCCAAGATCGAGAAGCCCGAGGCCGTGGACGCCATCGACGAGATCCTCGATGCCGCCGACGGCCTCATGGTGGCGCGCGGCGACCTGGGCGTGGAACTGGCGCCCGAGGCTGTCCCCATCGTCCAGCAGGACCTGGTCGTGCGGGCCCGCCACAAGAGCCGGCCCGTCATCATCGCCACCCAGATGCTGGAGTCCATGGTCGAGCACTCCCGGCCCACGCGGGCGGAGGTGTCCGACGTCTCGCACGCCGTCTTCAGCGGCGCCGACGCGGTGATGCTCTCGGCGGAGACGGCGTCCGGGGCCCACCCGGTGCGGGCGGTGGAAATGATGGACCGGGTGGCGCGGCAGGCGGAAGGCTGGCAGTGGCTCGAAGGGGCCTTCCGCTCCCTCACCGACCGCGAGCCGGAGTTGCCGCCGCCGCTGCCGCTGCGGGTCGCCGTGGCGCGATCGACGGCGCAGCTGTCGCGCGACCTGAAGGTCCGGGCCGTGGTCGTCCGCACCCGGGAGGGGACCTCGGCGGCGGCGGTGTCCGCGACGCGCCCGGCGGCGCCGATCGTGGCGCTGACGATGGACGCCGCCGTCTGCCGCCGCCTGAACTTGCTCTGGGGCGTGATCCCCTGCCTGGTCGTCCCCG
The DNA here is from genome assembly GCA_038227745.1 of Gemmatales bacterium. GTDB lineage: Bacteria > Planctomycetota > Planctomycetia > Gemmatales > Gemmataceae > DASPXY01. The sequence goes on from JBBRPS010000009.1 coordinate 21,534, forward strand.
CGGACTTCGAGCAGCCGCACAGCGCCGCCCGCCGGGTGGTGCGCGAATTGGGCCTCGCCCAACCGGGCCAGTTCATCCTTCTGTTCGCAGGCATCGGCAAGCAGGAGCCGACGATCACCGTGCTGCCGGTGTGACCCGCGGCCACCGGCGCGATCGGGACAGACCGCCCGTTGCGCGGCCAGCGCGGGCGGGACGCCGGTCCCCGGCACAGGCAGCCTGGCCAGGCCGCCGGAAATCTGGTACGCTACAGATAGAGGTGGGGCTCAGACACGGGCCGCCGCCTCGCCCCTCCTCCCTGCTTCCCTCGGCGAATTAGGGACCGAGACCGCTTCAGCCGATGGCCATGCCGACGGCGCAGCGCACCGGCGCTCGCGCTGTCTTCGCTGACTCCACATGACGAAAGGAAGCTATATGCCGCGCGAAGAGGTTTTCGAGACGCAGGGAAAGGTGATCCAGGCGCTGGCCAACACCCGTTTCAAGGTGAAGCTGGAAAGCGGCCACGAGGTCATCGCCCACATCGCCGGGAAGATGCGCAAGCACTTCATTCGCATCCTCCCCGGCGACACGGTGAGCCTGACCGTGTCCCCTTACGACCTGACCCAGGCCCGCATCACCTACCGGGGGGCCTTGCGCCAGCCGCCGGCCGATGGGGGACAACCAGCCCGGCGCTAAGGCGCGCGGCAGGAAGTCGTATCCCCGTAGGACGGCTCTCCCGAGCCGTCCCCGTAGGACGGCTCTCCCGAGCCGTCCCGGACGGGTGAGGTGGGTAATCGTGTGTTCCTCGACGGCGTACCTGCCGTCAGGTAGAGGAAGGGCGGTCCCATGTCGTGGAGTGTCGTCATGGCTCTCCTCCTCTTCAGGCCCACGCTTCGGAGCCATCCGGTTCGGATGGCACCTCTTTTGCTGGTTCTCCTACCGAACAGAACGGCTTTTCCCACTCTTCTCGGAGGACCTAATGGCTGACACCAGGACAGCAAAGGGCGCCGCCCCGGCGGCGCAGGACGCGGCTGCGAACGGCGCCGTCAAGGTCACGCGCGAGCAGCTCATCAACCTGCTCAACGAGGACCTGGCGCGCGAGTACCAGGCGATCATTGCCTATGTGAATTACTCGCAGGTGCTCAAGGGGGCGGAGTACATGACGATCGCCCAGGAACTGGAGAAGCACGCCGGCGAGGAACTCGCGCACGCCCTGACCATCGCCAAGCAGATCGACTACCTGGGCGGCATGCCCACGGTCACGGCCAGGCCCGTGCGGACGTCGGAAGACGCCCGCGAGATGCTGCAGTTCGACCTCGACAACGAGAACGAGACGGTCCGCAACTACCGCGAGCGCGTCCGCCAGTGCGAGGCCCTCAGCGAGTTCGCCATCGCCGAGCACATCCGCGAGATCCTCATGGACGAGCAGGACCACCAGATCGCCCTGGCGACCGCGCTGGGCAAGAACGTGCCCGACATGACCGCGCCGCAGGAGCGGGCGTGAGGCGGCCCGCACCGGAGCCGCGTACCCCGCCGCCGTGTACTAGAGAGCCGTCCTACAGGCGGTTTTCTTTCGCCGCTCGCCTAAAGACCTGCTCTGGTGATGTGGTTACGGCCGAACCCGACCACCGGCTCTCGACCGCGGAGTAACGCCGAAAGCCCGGGGCGGTTGCACACGGCAATCGCCCCGGGCTCCCTGGAGACAGCGACCGCGCGGGCCGGTCGTTTCGATTTAGATCTCGAACATCGTCTCGGACGTCTTCTTCGGCCGCGGGTCGCCCGGCACGCTGAAATGCTCGCCCTTGTCTTCATCGTGGCCAGCCTGGAAGTCACAGCCGTTGCAGTAATACTCGATACGGCTGCCGCGCCGGAGATGGAACACCCGATACGACCCGCCGCACCAGGCGCACCCCTGGTGTTGCTCCAGGTAACAGCGGGCGGCCTCCGCGAACCATTCACTCGCCGTTCGCTCGGAACTGACCATGCTTCCTCCCCGATGAGAACGAACGCTTCCGTCAACAGCGCAACCTTAGCACATTTTTCCCCAAAAGTGACGATCCCTCGCGCCCGGCGGTGAATTTTTTCCTGCCTCCTCAAACGCCCGGGTTTCCAGGCCCGGCGCCCCCCCCCTCTGTCACAGCCCGACGGGCGCACGTATATTGCCGAGCAGTCGTTACTCCGTCCCCGATCGCGATGGCCGAAGGTGTCCCCGCGTACACCGCCCGCCGTGAGGAGGCTGCCCGTGCAACTCGGCTTCGTCAGTGCCATCTTCCCCGACCTGGACCTGGGCGAGGTGTTCGCCTTCGCCGCCGACGAGGGGTTCGCCTGCGTCGAGCTGATGTGCTGGCCGCGCGGCGCCGCGGACCGCCGCTACGCCGGCGTCACCCACATTGATGCCGCCGCCCTCGACGATGACGAGGTCGGCCGCATCGGCGAACTGAGCCGCCGGCACGGCGTGGCGATCTCCGGGCTGGGGTACTACCCCAACCCCCTCGACCCCGACGCCGAACACCGTCGCACCGTCGTCGCGCACCTGCTGAAGGTGATCGGCGCCGCACGGCGCCTGCGGGTCCCGGTGGTGAACACGTTTATCGGCCGCGACCCGGCGCGGTCCATCGACGACAACTGGCCGCTGCTGCGGGAGGTGTGGGGCGGCGTGGTGAAGCACGCGGAGGCGGAGGGCGTGACTCTGGGCATCGAGAATTGCCCGATGCTGTTCGCGAAGGACGAGTGGCCGGGCGGCAAGAACCTCGCCGTCTCCCCCGCGGTCTGGCGCCGGTTGTTCCAGGAGTTCCCGACGCCGCGTCTCGGACTGAACTTCGACCCGTCGCACCTGGTCTGGCAGCACATCGACGCCGTCCGCTGCGTGCGCGAGTTCGGGGCGCGGATCGTCCACTTCCACGCCAAGGACACGCGGATCGACGAGGATCGGCGGTATGAGGAGGGCATCCTGGGGCTGGGCTGGCACACGCCGAAACTGCCTGGCCTGGGGGACGTTGCCTGGGGAGCCCTGTTCTCGGCGCTGACCGATGCCGGCTACCGGGGGGCGGTGTGCATCGAAGTGGAGGACCGGGCCTTTGAGGCGTCCCTGGAGGACCGCAAGCGGGCGCTGCGCCAGAGCAAGCGGTTTCTGGAACAATGGACAGGGCCGTAGTCGGGCAAGACCCCTTCCCGTAAGTGGATCACCCCGCTCACGAAATGAGGCCCCTTCCGGCGCCCAGCTCCCGCGCCGCGGCCGCTTCCTGCCGGCCGCCCCGGGCCATCGCCCCCCAGCCTAACCGGCCGCGGGATCACCTACCGCTCCGAACCGCCTCCCCGTCTCTCCAGCTCGGTGGCCACGAGGATTCATTTTCAATACAATAGGTTGTCGCAAAGGGGCGGGCCGACCGCAGCGGCCCGCCCTTTCACACGTGGCCGGGTCCAGCGGGGAACGGAACGCCCACGAAGAAGTATTCCGCTGCCCAGGCGTGTTGCCGGGGCTGTCCGGTTGTGTCGTTGTTGCAGCGAAAGGAGCGCACTCCATGTTGCGCACGGCTCTGGTGTTGATGACGTTGCTCGCATCGCTCGCCATGCTCGCTGATGCCCCCTTGACGGCCGGAGACAAAGAGGGCGGCAAGAGCGGGAAGACCGACAAGGGCGGGAAGGACACGAAGCACAAGAAAACAACAGCCACCGTCGTCAAGGTAGACGCCAAGACGGGCACGGTTACGGTTGTGATCAAGGAGGGGGGCAAGAAAAGCAAGGGCGGGCACAAGACCTTGAAACTTACCACGGAAGTGAAGATTTTCGATTCAAAGGGCAAGGTGACCAAGATCGACATCTTCCAGTCCGGGGACAAGGTTATCATCGTGGAACATCAGGGGAAGCTTCACGAACTCCATCACCACGGCAGGGGGACGGGGAAGACCGACGGGAAAAAGTAGACACCCCCAGATACCTTGCACGAGCCGTGCCCACCCCATGGGGAGGTGGGCACGGTTTCGGCCAGGCCGGCGCCGGCCTGGCCCGGTTTCTCCGTTGACGGTTCTCACGCCAGGTTGACGTACACCGTCTTCACTTCGGTGTACAGCTGTAGCGCGTACTCGCCGAGCTCGCGCCCGAAGCCGCTCATCTTGAAGCCGCCGAACGGCGCCGCCGCGTCGAAGACGTCGTAGCAGTTCACCCACACCGTCCCCGCCCGCAGCCCGTTCGCCAGCCGGTGCGCCTTGCCGATGTCGCGCGTCCACACGGCGGCCGCCAGGCCGTAGAACGTCTGGTTGCCGCGCTTGATCACCTCGTCGATGTCCTTGAACTTCAGGATGTTCATCACCGGCCCGAAGATCTCCTCCTTCGCGATCTTCATCTCGTCGGTGACGTTGTCGAACACGGTCGGCTCGACGAAGTAGCCCTTGGTGCCGACGCGGTTGCCGCCGATCAGCAGCCTGGCCCCCTCCTTCTTGCCGGCGTCGATGTAGCCCATGATGCGGTCGCACTGCTCCTGCGACACCTGCGGCCCCTGCGTCGTCTCCGGGTCGAACGGGTCGCCGACCCGCTGCGCCTTCACCCGGCTGAGGATCTTCTCCACGAACTGATCGTGAATCTTCTCCTCGACGAACAGGCGGCTGCCGGCGCAGCAGCACTGGCCCTGGTTGAAGAACAGGCCGAAGTAGGCGCCCTTGACCGCCGCGTCGATATCGGCGTCGGCGAAGACCACGTTGGGGCTCTTGCCGCCCAGTTCGAGGCTGACGCGCTTCAGGTTGCTCTTCGCCGCCGCCTCCATGATGATCTGGCCGGTGGTGTACTCGCCGGTGAACGCCACCTTGTCGATGTCCGGGTGGCTGCTGACGGCGGCGCCCGCGGTCGGACCGTAGCCGGGCACCACGTTGATGACGCCGTCGGGGAAGCCCGCCTCCTGCGCCAGGGCCGCGACGCGCAGGGCCGTCAGCGGCGTCTGCTCCGCGGGCTTCAGGACGATGGTGCAGCCGGTCGCGAGGGCCGGTCCCCACTTCCACGCCTGCATCAGCAGCGGGAAGTTCCAGGGGATGATCTGGCCGACGACGCCGACCGGCTCGTGTCGCGTGTAGCAGAAGTACGGCCCATCGACGGGGATGGTCTTGCCGTGGGTCTTGTCGGCCCAGCCCGCGTAATAGCGGTAGCACTTGATGGTCAGCGGCAGGTCGGCGGTGGAAGCGTCGCGGAACGTCTTGCCGTTGTCGAGCGACTCCAGGGCCGCGAGTTCTTCCTGGTTCTTCTCGATCAGGTCGGCGAGCTTGTTGAGCAGCCGGCCGCGCTCCGAGGCGCTCATCTTCGGCCAGGGGCCTTCCTCGAAGGCCTTGCGGGCAGCCTTGACGGCCAGGTCCACGTCGGCCTTGTCGCCCTCGGCGACCTGGCAGATGACTTCGCCGGTGGCGGGGTTGACGGTCGCGAAGGTCTTGTTCGAGACGGCGTCCTGCCATTTGCCGCCGATGAACAGCGGTTGGTCCTTGACCTTGGGCGGCTTGACGGTGCGCGGCCTGGCGGCCGTGGCGGTGGCCATGCTGGCGTCCTCCTGAGGCGATGGGGGAGAGATGGGGGACCTTTCCTTCGGGGCCCCCGCGACGGGGTGAATTGTCGCACCGGGCGCTGACGCTTGTCAAGGAAAAGCCTTGCGCCGGCGAGCCGGGGGCGTCAGCCTCCGGAGGACTCGCTGTCCTCCGGGGGACTGACGCCCCCGGCTTGCGCTGTCTGGAGCCTCACGGCTTCCTGGCGTGAACTCGACCGTATCTGCCAGATCGTAGACCCGTTGGTAGGCGCCGATCTGGATGAACCTGCGGATTTCCGAGCAAGCGGTATGGAGAAGGAGCAACCGTTTGTCGTGCCAAATCGGGTCGGTATCTTTCATGGTGGCTTCGCCCTCTCTGCGGCCACGCTCCCCGCACCCCGTTACTTCTTCCGCCGCGGCTTGCGCGGCGTGGCGGGGCGGCCGGCGGTCAGCCGGTCGAGGTACTCCCGGATCTGCTCCGCGGACAGGCCCGCCAGGCGCGTCTCCGGTGGCAGGGACTGCACCACCACCTCCTGCTCCTCCGGCGGCAGCGACTCCAGGAATTCCCGGCGCTCCTGCGGCGGCAGCTTCGCGAAATGCTCCTTGAAGTAATCGCGCTTGAAATCCTCCATCGTATAGGGCATGGCAAAACCCTCCCCCTGAAACTTCTCGAAGAGTTGTCCCAGCAGCTGGCTCGTGGTTTCCGAGCGCCGCCGGTAGGCGCCGCTGCCGAAGCCCACCAGCTCCGGCGAGGCGCTGAACAGGTGCAAGGGCGCGTTGTGTGCCTCGCGGGGCAACTCCCCGGCCACGACGACGCGCACCTCGTCGGTGCCCCACCGGCAATCATACACCCCGGCCTGCCGCTGCTGCCACGGCACCTGACCCGACAGGTTGTGCGGGAAGCGGGCGGTCACCGCGTACAGCCGGAAACGATCCTCGGGGAACAACTCGGACGGCGACGGGCTGACGAGCTTGCGGTAGGCAACGTAGTGGCCGATCAGTTCCTTCATGGCCCAGCCGTCCAGCGCCTCGCGGTGCGACTTGAAGGTGATCAGGTTGTGCGCCGCCAGGCCGTCCAACCCGTCGGGCAGGCGCCCGGCGAACCGCCCGCGGCCGCGGCGCACGATCACCACGTCGAGCAACTGCTGCTGCTGCGATATAGTGTCGCTGGAATGGTGATTCCAAAGGGTTGAGCAGGAGGGAGGGACTTGGCTATGAACGTGGGCTGAGCGTAGCCCTCTTGCGAAAGCGGGATACTGCGACTCGCGGTGGTTGTCTCGAAGCGTAACCGTGGCGTCCTGGGTGGGGAAGTCACACCGGGCTGGCGGCGCAGCACTCGGGGTAGTCTTGGGGATGGAAGACGTGGAAGTCCTCGGTCATCAACGTATCCAACTGCCGGTGATACTTCTCCAAGTGATCGAGTACCGTGGACACGCCCCGCTGCATCTCCGCAAAGGAGTCGTAACCCCGGCAAAATGCCTCTTTCCGCAACAGTTTCCACAGCCGCTCGATCAGGTTGAGGTTCGGCGAGTACGGTGGCAGAAACTTGAGTTGGAATTGCGGGTGGCGGGCCAACCACTCCTTGACACAGGGCTTGCTGTAGTAGGCGGCGTTGTCCAGGTAAAGGATGAACTGCTTGGTCTTGGGGTGCCGCTCGCGCAGCAGGCGCAGCAGGTTGACAAACGGTTCACCGTTGCTGTTGCCTCGGCTCAGGCGGAGGTCCAGATACTCATGGTCTTCCGGACCATAGGCTCCCAGGATGTTCAGGCGATGGTGGCCCGAGCCCACTTTGACATGGAAACGCTGGCCCACCAGCAGCCAGCAGTCGTAGATCATCTCGACTCCCCAGACGGGGTGACAGGCATCAATGAAGTAGCGGCGGATGCTCGGCCCCACCGGGTCACAACGGTAATCGTCGAGCCACTCTTCCTGTGCGATGGCGTCGGCTTTCCACAGGAAACCAGTGACCTTGTGGTAGGACACGTTGATGCGTTTGAGCAGTTCCTTCACTCCGCTCTCGGTGTACGCGACGGCAAAGTGCTGGTTGATCCAGTCGGCGATTTGGCGGGCGGTGTGGAACTGGCCCTTGGCGATTTCTTCCTTGAGTGCCGCGACTTGGGTGTCGTCCAGACGCGGCACACGGCCCTGGTAACGCAGTTCGCACAAGGCGTCCAGCCCTTCCGTGCGGAACAGCTTCAGCCATTTGCGGACTTGTCTGGCCGAGACATCCAGACGCGTGCCCACCTCCGCGTCGGGGACCCCCTCGGCCAGCCACAAGAGGGCCGTCAACCGCCGCCAGAGCCGCGCGTCCCGCTCTTGGCGACGCCGTTTCTCGATCTTCTTCCGCAGGTTGGTGTCCAACGCAAAGGACATCGTTTCGGCCTCGTGATTGGAGAAGAGGACCCACATGCTCCGGCCTTTCGATCACGAGTATTGTAGGAACTTTCATCGCAGCGTGACTATAATCAACCGGGGAAAATGGTTCCACGGGTTGACGTGGATGCGCAGAGCCAGCTTGCGGACCTTGCGGAGCACGTCGCGGAGCGGGTTTTCTGCCATCGCGGACCTCGGGGCTACGGCCGAACGCATTCTGCCGCATATTGTAGCCTCCAGGCGTCGAGAGTCGTCGCCTGGAAGGCGGGAGCCACAACAGCCGCAGGGCGCGGAAGGGCGGAGCAGTTTCACCGCAGCTGGCCCGGCGATCCTCACAGCCACGGCGGCGAGCCGTGCGGCAGCAACGAGGGGCAGGCCATGAAGAAGCCCGACGACGTCCTGGCCCGGGTCGAAGCCTTCAGCGCGGCGCGCGGCGGCGGCGCGCTGGCCCGAGAGGCAGCCAGGGGCTGCTCCCTGTCCCGTGAGGGCACGGGGCAGCCTGCGGTCGTCACCGCTCTGGGTCTTCCGGCCAAACGGGGGTGATCCTTGGCCTTCTACGACCGCATCGCGAAGCAGTGGCACGCCGTCACCGGCGCGCGGGGCGGGGCGCTCAAGGAGCACGTCCTCAACAGCCTGGTCCTGGGCAAGATCCTCGACGTCGCCGGGCTGTCGATCCTCGAACTGGGGGCGGGCAACGGCTACTTCCTGCCCCTGGTGCTGCGGCACTTCTCCGGCCGGGTGCCCGCGCGGGTCGTCATCACGGACCAGTCCCCGAGCCTGCTCCGTCTGGCTCGGCAGTCGTTCCAGGTGCCGGACGCCGACTACCTGCCCCTCGACGTCCGCAGGCCGTTCCCGTTCGACGCCGGGGCGTTCGACCTGATCGTCGCCAACATGGTCCTGAATGAGGTCGCCACGCCAGGGCTGCGTCGCGCGCTGCGGGAGTGCCACCGGACCCTGACGGAGGGTGGGCGCCTGCTCGCCACGGTTCTCCACCCTGCCTTCGTGGACAGCCTGGCCCGCCGCAGGCTGCTCAAGCGTAGCCCGGAAGGCGTGCTGACGATGCCGGGGGCCGAGGGCTTGCGCCTGCCGGTCGTGCGGCGCACCCCGCAGGGGTATCGCTGGGCCTTTGAGGGAGCGGGCTTCGGTTACGGCGCGGAGGACGTCCACGCGACCCCGGAGGTGCTCCGGGCCAAGCCCGGCCTGCGCGAAGCAGGTAATGTGCCGCTGGCGCTGCTCATCGAGGGCCAGAAGTGAACCACCGGGTAGCGGATGACGCTCCCCGTCTTCGCGTCCTCGCTCTTGCAAAGGTTCTTTGGCGCGCTCTCCAGACGGCCGCGGTGTTAGCTCCCGTCCGCCTTCTTGAAGTACGCGAAATCCGCCGCGTTCGCCCGCGTGCGCACTTCGAGTTCCCGCCGCTGCCCTTGCGTCAACGGCACGAACCGGCGGGCGATCTCGGCGTTCTCATCGACCTGCGCCGGCGTCTCGCAGCCGACGATGACGTGATCGACGCCCGGCAGCGACAGCACGTAGCCCATCGCCTCGGCCATCTTCAACCTGCCGCGGCCCAGCAGCCGCCCCTGGGCGCAGACCTTCATGCCGATCACCCCCATCCCCTGCCGCACCGCCTCCGGCAGCACCGCCCGCCCGAAGGACAGCCGATGCACGTCGGCGGCGTTCAGGGCGACCAGGACCGTGTCGAAGGGGAAGCGCCGCATCGCCTCCAGCAGCACCGCCGGGTCGTGGTGCCCCGTCAGCCCCAGGTGACGCACCCGCCCCTCCGCCCGCGCCTGCACCAGCGCCTCCAGCGCCCCGCCCTTGGCGAAGATGCGGTTCAAGTCCTCCGCGGTGCGCAGGTCGTGCAACTGCCACAGGTCGAGGTGGTCGGTCCGCAGACGCCGGAGGGTGTCGCCGAGGAGGCGGAGGGAGCCATCGCGGGTGCGGTCGTGGGTCTTCGACGCCAGGAAGACGTCGGCGCGGCGTTCACCGAGGGCGGCGCCGTAGTAGTCCAGGCACGAGGCGTAGGCCGGCGCCGTGTCGCAGTAGTCCACCCCCTGATCCAGGGCACGCTCGATGACGCCCACCGCCTCCTTCGTGCGGCCGTGGGTGCGCAGCACGCCCTCGCCGCCCAGGCCGAACAGGGTGGCTTCGCGGCCGGTGTTGCCCAGCGGCCGGCGCGGCAGAGGCGTCGGCGGGATCTGCTTCACGACTTTCTTCGACCAGAACATGCGTCGCCTCGTCGAGAATGCGGTCAGGCGCTGCGGTGGTCATTCTCACCCGGGGGCGCGGTCCTGGCAACATACCCCAGCCTGTAGCCCGGTGCGCGCCGCGCCGTTGCTTCTGCGGCGGGGCGCTCGTACCGTGTCCCCAGGGAGTCCGCACGACGCCCGGAGGCGCTGATGGGCAAGATCCTGATGGCGTCACTTCGGTAACTCGAAGACCTTGGCGTCGATTTTCGGGTCGAGTGTGAACTCCTTGTACGTCTCGGTGATCACCACCCTCTTCTCCGACAGAATGTGGCGCTTTAGCGGCAGGTGGGTCCGCGCGTCCAGCCACAGGATCACCCCCAACGTGCCCAGCTTATAGCGGAGCACCTTCGCGTCACGGCCACCTACCTTTTCGCCCTCGGCCGCCTTGAAGTCGGTCGCGCGCAACAACTTCGCGGAGTCCGGCACCTTGCCGGAGTTTCCCTGCTACCCCGCCGCAACGTTGTCCTGGGCCAGTGGCAGCAGGGCCAGCAGCAGCAGGAAGGACAGAGCATGGCACATCAGGTGTACCTTTCTGGGGCAAGCCCCCCACACGGTCTGGGCGATCTTGTGGGAACTGCACTGTATCGCGCCTGACCCGGAACGCAATCACGAAAGGCCGGGCGGCGTGATTCGGCAGGGCGACGCGAACCACGGTCGCACGCGGCGTGTCGTACTCGGCGTGAAAGCGCGCGCAGGCACGGTGAGACGCAGGCCGGGATTGAAGTCGTCGCTGCTAACTCGACGAAACTCTCCAGCGGCTCCAGCGGGTACGCCCATGTCCGATAAGAGGCGAGCTCGAGCGGCGTTCAGGGCAGCCGTTTTCAGACGCGACCGCTACCGTTGCGCCGCCTGCGGCAACCCCGGGAAAGACCGGCAGGGCGGTGACGACCACGCGGCGTTCCCCAAGGGCGTTCCTGACGAGACCCTCGTCCCTCTCGACGCTCACCACATCACAGACCGCCGCGACATGCCAAACGGCGGATACGTCAAGGAGAACGGCATCTCGCTTTGTGACGGCGGGTGCCACGCCCTCGCCGAAGTCTACCACCGGACCGGCACGCCTCACCCCGGCTTTTCGCCAACCGACCTCTACGCCAAGATCGGCTCGTCTTGTGAGAAGGCGTACCGGGCAAGCCGGAAACTGGCGTAGCTGAGTCGGCCGCTGAACCATTACAGTTTCCCTGCGTCCCGCAAGGAATCACGGCCGCCGAAGGAGCTTGCCATGGGGGCATCACGCGACGACTTCACGAAATACCCGCGGACGCCCCACCTGCTCGGGTCGCGCGGCACCGACGACGACAAGCACCTCGGCCGGCGGGAGTCTCTTGCCTTCATCGCCGACCCGTCCCTCGTCGTGGAGGAGAAGCTCGACGGCACGAACGTCGGCATCCACTTCACGACGGCCGGGCGCATGGTGCTCCAGTGCCGGGGCCACGAGATCACCGCCGGGATGCACGCCCAGTACGACCTGTTCAAGCAGTGGACGATGGGCAAGCGGCCGGTGCTGGAGGCGATGCTGGGGGACCGCTTCCTTCTCTTCGGCGAGTGGCTGTACGCGCGGCACTCCGTCTATTACCGCCGCCTGCCGCACTACTTCTTCGAGTTCGACATTTACGACAAGCAGGCGGGCGTATTCCTCGATCTGGCCGCGCGGCTGGCCCTGCTCGAAGGCACCGGGATCCTCACCGTCCCGGTCCTCCAACGCGGCCCGGCGACCGCCGAGGAGCTTCGCGCCCTCATCGGCCCGTCGCGGTTCGACAGCGTGTTCGAGAACCCCCGCACGGGCCGGACGGACGGTCTGATGGAGGGGCTCTACCTGCGCACCGAGGCGGCAGGCCACGTCACGGGCCGGGCGAAGCTCGTGCGCCCCGAGTTCGTCGAGAAGGTGCAACAGAGCGAGCACTGGCAGCATCAGGCGGTGGCGCCGAACCTGCTGGCCGAAGGGGCGGAGATCTGGTCATGAAGGATTGGGATGACATCACCCGTGCGTCGACCGCGCAAATCCTCGGTTGGGCCGAAGCGCAGCCGTGGGCGCGCGCCATGGCCGGGTGCCAGCAGGATGCCGAGTGGCACGCCGAGGGGGACGTGTGGACCCACACGCGCATGGTCGTCGCCGAACTGGAGCGGCTCGCCGACTGGCCGTCGCTCGACCGCGACGCGCGGCTGAAGCTCGTGTTCACGGCCCTGTTCCACGACGCCGGCAAGCCGGCGACGACGCACGTGGATCCCGCCACGGGGCGGACGCACTCCCCCAAGCACGCGGTCGTCGGCATGGACATCGGCCGGCGCGTGCTGCGGGATCTCGGCTGCGACCTCTCCGTGCGTGAAGAGATCACCGGCCTCGTCCGCTACCACGGTCGGCCCCCGTACCTGCTGGAGAAACCGGACCCGGCGCGCGAGGTGATTTCGCTGTCGTGGCTGGTGAACCACCGGCTCCTCTACCTGTTCGCGCTGGCCGACACGCGGGGGCGGCAGACGCGCGCGATGGCGCGCCCGGAAGATAGCCTTCATTTGTGGAAGGCGGCCGCCGACGAGAACGGGTGTTTCGATCGGCCGTACCCCTTCGCCAACGACCGCGCGCGGTTCCTGTTCTACCGGGACGAACTGTCCAGCCTGCACTACCTCCCGCACGAGGAGTACCGTTGTACCGTCACGCTGATGTCCGGCCTGCCCGGCTCGGGGAAGGACACGTGGCTGGCGCGGCACCGGCCCGGCCTGCCGGCCGTGTCGCTGGACGACGTGCGTGCGGACCTCGACGTGGAGGCGACCGACAATCAGGGAGAGGTCATCCAGCGTGCCCGCGAAGCCTGCCGCGAGCACCTCCGGGCGGGGCGGGACTTCGCCTTCAACGCGACCAACACCGTGCGCCAGACGCGCAAGCGGTGGGTCGATCTCTTCGCCGATTACGGGGCGCGCGTCGAACTGGTCTACCTCGAACCGCCGCTGCCGGTGATCTTCCGACAGAACGAGCATCGCCCCAAACCGGTCCCGAGGCAGATCGTCCGTCGGTTAGTGGAGAAACTGGAGCCGCCGACATGGACGGAGGCGCATTCCCTGACCCTGATCGGGTAGGGGAGCGACGGCCGTCGCGCCGTCAGGGCACGGTCACGGCCACGAGCCGCTTCGGCTGCTTGCCCACCTTGATGCGGGCTACCTCTCGCCGCTTCGCCGTGTCGAGGATCGAGACGTCGTCGCTGAGGACGTTGCTGACGCAGCAGTAGCGGCCGTCCGGGCTGAAGGCCACCCAGTTCGGCCCCTTCCCCACCCCGACCTTCCCCACCACCTCCCCCCGCGCCGTGTCGAAGACGTAGATCGTGTCCGTCGCGCAGCTCGTGACCCACAACTCCTTGCCGTCCGGGGTCAGCTCCAGGCCATGGGTGGGCGTGCGCGGCACCGGCAGCTTGACGCCCCTGGGCAGCGGCGGCAGTTCCACCTTGCGGACCACCTTGCGGCTGGGGACATCGGCGATGACGAAGCCGTGCAGGTCGGACAGCGCGCAGTAGAGCGTCTTGCCGTCGCGGGTGACCGCCAGGGGCCGCGGCACGCCCCCCACCGGGATCTCGGCCGCGTAGCGCAGCGTCTTGAGGTCCACCAGCTTGACCTTGTCCTCACCCATCGAGGTGACGAACATCTGCTCGTTGCTGCCGGCGTTGTAGCAGTTGTGCGGCACCTTGACCGGCAGGTTCTTCACCACCTTGCCCTCCCCCACGTCGACGAGGTCGAGGCTGTCGCCGCCGCGGATCGGCACGCCGACGTACCTGCCGTCCGGGGTAGCGGCGCACTGGTTGGGCAGCCCGCTCAGCTTGACCGTCTTGACGACCTTGTCCGTCGCGGTGTCGAACACGAGCAGGGTGTGGTCGCTCTCGACGGTGGTGAAGAAGAGCCGGCCGTCCGCGGAGACTGCGGCCCCGTGCGGGTGGGCGGCGGTCTTGATCCGGCCGATCACCTTGAGGGCGTTCAGGTCGATGACGTGGATGTCGTCCCCGGTGCTGTTGGTCACGTACAGCTTGACCGTGCCCCTCGTCTTCTGCCCCTGGGCGGGGGCGGACGGCGACAGGGCGAACAGGGTCAGCGACAGGGAGATGAGGAGGAACTTCACGGTACTCGGGCCTCGGTGTGATGGTCGCCTGGTCGGTCTCGCTCGCATCCGCCGGGGATCATGCTACCGCGGGGCGGGCGGGTACGCCAGGGAGGGCTTCTACAGATCGGCGCCGGCCTGCGACCTCGTAACAGTGAATTGGCAGGGTTGCCCGCGGAATCTTGTAAAACTGGTTTTTAACTTCTGAACTCCTCCCCGACGGGCGCACGACATGGTTCGTAATCAGCCGGCACGGCGGTAAGGGCGCTGGCCCGTGGCCGCCGCCTGCCGGCGCTGCCAGAACGCCTCCAGCGGCTGGTCCTCGCTCAGGTGGTCCGCCCGCACCTGCAGGATCGCCTC
>JBBRPS010000010.1:0-35687 GCA_038227745.1 Gemmatales bacterium
CAAGCGGCCTGAGTGCCCGCCGGCGTGGCTTGGCCGGTCTGGCCCGCGCGCTGCCAAACCCAGCGCGAGCGCTTCCCCTGCGCGCGCGTGGTCCCTCGCTCCCCTCTGCTACCCGAAAACGCCCAGTTTTGAACCATGCCGACATTTCCAGGTATAACGGTGCCGTTGGCTCCATTCTTCTTTGCATCTGCTTGATTGCGATCCTCAATTCTTCCTCCTCGCGATGAGATCAGAGTCACTTTGGCGTTTACCCCATTATTGGAAATGGAAAGGACCCACCGATTCCCATGTTGCATTTCCAGCCTAACTCTCTTTTTTCTGCTGGCCAGCCTGTCAGCCTATTCCGGCCCGGTCAGCCTATCACCGCGCCGGTCAGCCTAATTCGGCCTGTCGGTCAGGCTATCACCCCTCACTCGTCCCACCGTTGCCTTTCTTTAGAACACCGCCCGCCTCCACTGTCAAGCAGCGTGGCGATGGCTTGCCCCCATTTTGTGTACCAGTCGCTATGAGAGTCGGTTCAACCGTTACCGTCGTGCCCTCGGGCCGGCGGAGGCTTTGCGGAGTCGGCCCGAGGGCACGACGCCGCGAACTCCGCTGCGTCTTCTTGCGCCGTCGTGGCTTCTTGACCTGCGGCGCCGCCACCGGCTGGCCCTTGAGCTGGGCGATGCGGTCGCGCAACTCGGCGGCGCGCTCGAACTCCAGGTTCGCCGCCGCCGCCAGCATCTCGCCGTGCAACTCCTCCAGGTACTCCTCCGTGACGTAATCCGTCGCCCGGCTTGCCCGCCGCCTCCTGCGCCAGCTTGTGCGCCGCGATCTCCTCCTCGATCCCCGTCGCGATCGCCGATCAGAGCAAGGGATCGGGATTTTTTCCTCTTCTTTCCCTATTTTTCGGGGTTCGAGTTCCTTGCCATCATTATCTCCTTGGCCGCTGGACTCTCAGGGGGACTCACCCGCGTTCGCTCGGCAATCTGCTCGGTGAGTCGGTAGACTATTTCCCCGGTGGGAAGGTGTTCCAGGCGCAGCTCCGGGATAGTCGAGTCATCCGGAAGAACGGGCCCTTCTTCGCCGTGCGGCCCGACCACCGGCGTCAGGTCGTGCTTGTGCCGGGCAGAATCCAGGAAAACCGGGTAATGCTCGGGGGAGTAGGGGACCCTCGCGTCGGGTTGCCCGGGGCGGCGGAAGAAGAGGATACCGTCCCGGCTGATGATCAGCAGGCCCGGACCGGCACAGAGAAGGACACGGGTCATCAGAGGTTCTCCCTCTCCATCACCCGAACGTGAAGTGGAATCCCTTGACGTTCGGCGACCGTTTGCAGGCTGTCTAGTTCGGGGCCCGGTCCCCCAAACACCTCCACCATGATAACCCGAACCTGGCTCGGAATCACCTGCAAAGGCCCCCAGACTCATTCGCGCAAGCCCTGTCTCGGGCAGTGGCGAGGACACGGAGGAGGGGACCCTCAGGTTCCACTTCCCACCTCAGCTCGCCCGTTTCCAGCGCGCCCGGCCAGCGACCCGCGGCGAAACGCTTTCACCTCTGCGTCTTCTTGCGCCGCCGCGGCTTCTTGGCCTGTGGCGGCGCCGCCGGCTGGCCCTTGAGCTGGGCGATGCGGTCGCGCAGCTCGGCGGCGCGCTCGAACTCCAGGTTCGCCGCCGCCGCCAGCATCTCGCCGTGCAGCTCCTCCAGGTACTCCTCGGTGACGTAATCGTCGCCGGGCTTGCCCGCCGCCTCCTGCGCCAGCTTGTGCGCCGCGATCTCCTCCTCGATGCCGCTTGCGATCGCCGAGCGCACCGTCTCCGGCGTGATGTTGTGCTGTTTGTTGTACTCCAGCTGCCGCACCCGCCGGCGATTCGTCTCTTCCATGGCTCGCTGCATCGAATTGGTCACGCGGTCGGCGTAGAGGATGACCTCGGCGTTGACGTTGCGGGCGGCCCGGCCGATCGTCTGGATCAGCGACGTGCCGCTGCGCAGGAAGCCCTCCTTGTCGGCGTCGAGGATGGCGACCAGCGACACCTCGGGCAGGTCGAGGCCCTCGCGCAGCAGGTTGACGCCGACCAGCACGTCGAACCCGCCCTCGCGCAGCTCGCGCAGGATCTGGATGCGCTCGATGGCGTCCAGCTCGGAGTGCAGCCATTTGCAGCGCAGGCCGGCGTCGCGGAAGTAGGCGCTCAGGTCCTCCGCCTGCCGCTTCGTCAGCGTCGTGACCAGGGTGCGTTCGTTCTTCGCGGTCCGCTTCTTGCACTCCTCCAGCAGGTCGGGCACCTGGCCGCGCGCCGGCTTGACGTGCAGCACGGGATCGACCAGGCCGGTCGGGCGGATGACCTGCTCGACCACCTCGCCGCCGGTGCGCTCCAGTTCGTACGGCGCCGGCGTCGCCGACATGAAGAGGAGCTGCTTCATCCGCTTCTCCCACTCGTCGAAGCGCAGCGGCCGGTTGTCGAGGGCGCTGGGCAGGCGGAAGCCGTGCTCGACGAGAGTGACCTTGCGGCTGTGGTCGCCGGCGAACATGGCGCGGAGTTGGGGCATCGTCACGTGCGACTCGTCCACGATCATCAGGAAGTCTTCGGGGAAGAAGTCGATCAGGGTGTAGGGCGGCTCGCCGGGCTTGCGGCCGCTGAACCAGCGGGCATAGTTCTCGATGCCGGGGCAGTGGCCGACCTCCAGCAGCATCTCCATGTCGAAGCGGGTGCGGGCGCTCAGCCGCTGCGCTTCGAGGAGCTTGCCCTGGGCGCGGAACTGGACGAGGCGCTCCTCGAGTTCAGTGCGGATGCCCTCGACGGCGGCGTGGATGCGATCCTCCGGCGTGACGAAGTGCTTGGCCGGGTAGACGTACAGGTCTTCGAGGGGCCGGAGCGTCTCGCCGCTGACGGGGTTGATGACCGCGAGGCTCTCGACCTCGTCGCCGAACAGCTCGATGCGCAGGGCGAACTCCTCGTAGGCGGGCCAGACCTCGACGACGTCGCCGCGGACGCGGAACTTGCCGCGCTCGAAGGCGGTATCGTTCCGCTGGTACTGGATGTCCACGAGGCGAAGCAGGAGCTGGTCGCGGTCGAGGACGTCGCCCTTGACGACGCGGACCATCATGGCCTTGTAGTCGCTGGGCGAGCCCAAACCGTAGATGCACGAGACGCTGGCGACAATGATGACGTCCTCGCGGCTGACGAGGGCGCTGGTGGCGGCGAGGCGGAGGCGGTCGATGTTCTCGTTGACGAGGGCGTCTTTTTCGATGTAGATGTCGCGCTGGGGAATGTAGGCCTCGGGCTGGTAATAGTCGTAGTAACTGACGAAGTAGTGGACGGCGTTGCGCGGGAAGAAGCCCTTGAACTCCTTGTAGAGCTGGGCGGCGAGGGTCTTGTTGTGTGACAGGACGAGGGTCGGCTTGCCGAGTTGAGCGATGACGCCGGCCGCCGAAAAAGTCTTGCCGCTGCCCGTGACGCCCATGAGTAGCTGGGCCTGTTTGCTGTCGCGGAACCCCTCCACCAGCTTCGCAATCGCCTGGGGCTGGTCGCCGGCGGGCTGGAACGTGCTCGTCAGCTCGAACTTCGCAGCCATGTCTTCTCCTCTGTGTCCGCTAATCTTCCGCCGCGACCTGGTCTGCGCCGCCCCCGGTGGTGATGTACGGTCGCAGCTTCTCCAGCGTCTTCGGTCCGATGCCGGGCACGCGGCGCAGGTCGTTCACAGAGGTGAACCGCCCCCTGGTCCGCGCGTCCACGATGCGCTCCGATAGCTTCGGCCCGATGCTCGGCAGGCGCTGCAGGTCGGCCGCCGAGGCGCGGTTGACGTCGATCATCACGCCTTCGAGGCTCGCCTCTTTCTTGCCGCGCTTCGCGGGTTGCTTCGCCTTCGCCGGCTTAACGACGCGCGGCGCAGGTTTTGCCGGTTCCGCGGGCGCTTCGACGGCCACGAACTCGCGCAGCCGCTCCAGGGTCGCCGCCCCGATGCCCGGAACCTTGCGCAGGTCCTCGATGGTCCGGAAGCTGCCGTGGGCGCGGCGGTGGCCGTCGATGCGCTCGGCGAGTTTCGGGCCGACGCCGGGCACTTGCTGCAGTTCCGTCACGGGCGCCCGGTTCAGATCCACGCGGTGGGGCGCCCGGTCCAGGTCCGCGGGCCGGCCGCCGCTCATCGAGAGACAGTGAACCACCAGGAGCGCCGTCGCCACGCCGAGCAGGAACGCGGTCGCCAACTGGGCCGAACGCGGCCACGCGGCGACAAGAGGCGACTGCTCCGGTAGAGTCGAGGGCGGTGCGGGGATGGAAGGGCGAGGCGCCTGCCAGGCCGCATTGCTGTCCGGCCCGGCAGTTGCCTCGCCCTCCCGCTGGCCGCGCAGCTCTTGCATCAGGTCCGGCGTCACGGACACAGGCACGCCGAGGCCGGACGGTGGGGCCGTCACTGCGGCGGACGAACCGGGAGTTGTCGCCGGTGCCTGGTCCATGGGGGTACACGTCCTTGAAGTGGCACGAACGCAACCGGCTCATTGTAGTATCACCGCCGCAGGGTGAGTACGGCGTAGCGGCAGAATTGTTGCAGCGCCGGCACTCGTGTCAGCAGCATCCCATCCCAGGCGTCGAGCGCGGCGACAAGCCGGTGCCAGCGCACCACACGGCGGGCCATCGACAGCAATTGAAAGCCGCGCACCTCGACGTTCGGGAAGATGTCCCGGAGAACGCGGACATGCCGGCGGCTCAGGGGCTGCTCGTCGGGGGTGCGGCCCTTGCCCGCGTAAGGGAGGCGGCGCCGCGCCCAGTTCAGCAGCGGGTTTTCGCCCCACGGCTCGCAGAACACCGCCACCCCGCCCGGACGCAGCACGCGGAATAGCTCGCGCCCTGCCCGCTCCAGGTCGAGGTGGTGCAGGACCGCGTTGCCCCAGACGCGGTCGAAGGCGCCATCGGCGAAGGGCAGGCGCTCGCCGTCCGCCTGGGCGAGTTCGACCCGCACGCCGTTCGCTGCGGCCCGCCCGCCTGCCTCTTCGAGGTAGCCGGGCGACAGGTCGAACGCGGTCACGCACGCCCCGCGCCGCGCCAGCACCACCGCCGCCATGCCGTGGCCGCAGCCGTAGTCGAGGACGCGCCGCCCGCGCAGGTCGCCAAGACGGTCCAGCGCCGGGCGGATCCAGGTTTCGTGGTCGAGGTAGGCGTCGTCGTCGAAGCGCAGCCGTCCGGGCTCATGGGCAAAGGCGGCGGTGCGCTCGCGGGCCTGGCGGTCGTGAAAGGCCTGCTCACTGCGAAGGCGGTCCGTCGGGCTCATCGGTCGTCCTTCCGTGGTGTTCTCGCAGCCCAGGCCCATTCCTGGCGATCCTCGACGTGGGGAAACGGATTGCCCCACGTTTGGTATCCATCTCGTCGGCCTGAGGAGGAGGCCCCTGAAATCGTGAAATCGTGAACTCGCCGACGCTTTCCCGGGAGTTGTGTCAATGCACCCCAGCGAGCCGCGCCCCTCGATCCTACCTGAGCGCCCTGCCGATCACAATGGGCTGATTGCCGACGTTCTCGACCTGCCTCATTGGCCCACGATGCGCCCAGGCTGTTGGTTGTTCCCGCGCGCGGTTCCTGGTATTCTGTGGCTTGCCCAGAACCTTCCGGCTCGTCCCCGAGGTCCCTTCCATGCCGAAGCCGAACCGCGCCGATTCGCATGCGGCCCAGCATCGGACACCGTCCATCCCCAAAGCCCTCCTGCCCGCGGGACTAGACCTGGTGCGGGTTGGGTCGCGGCGCTGGTTCTTGCAGACCGGGCTCGCGGGGCTGGCGGGACTGACGTTCGCGGACACCTTGCGGCTGCGCGCGTCTACCCGAGGCGAATCGCGCGACCCGAGAGCTGTCATTCTCTTCTGGCTCTCGGGCGGGCCGAGCCAGATCGATACCTGGGACCCCAAGCCGGACGCTCCCGTCGAGATTCGCGGACCGTATCGCACCATCGCCACGCGCACGCCCGGCATCCGCGTCTGCGAGCACCTGCCGCTGCAAGCGCGGATCATGGACCGGCTGACGATCCTGCGGGCGGTCGATTGCTCCGCCAGCGACCACACACCGATCACCATGCAGGCCGGCAATCCGTTGGCCCGGCGCACCAACGACGGCCGCGACGGCGGCGGCTATCCGGCGATGGGCGCGGTGGCCGCTCGGTTCCGCGGCGCCAACGCCCCGGGTATGCCCGCCTTCGTCGGCCTGGCTCCCTCCTGGCGGGCGGACGTCTGGGGCGCCGGCCACATGGGCCACGGCTATGAACCGGTCAACGGCCTGGAACTGCCCGGCCGGCTCGCCCTGCCCGCCGGCATGAGCCTCGACCGCCTGCAAGACCGGGTGACGCTGCGCCGCGAGTTCGATCAGTTGCGCCGCGACCTCGACACCGGCGACAACATGGCGCGCATGGATCGCCACGCGGAGGCGGCGCTCGACATCGTCACTTCCCCTCGGGTCCGGGAAGCCTTCGCGATCGACCGAGAACCGGAACGGTTGCGCGACCTGTATGGCCGCTGCAGCGTCGGCGAGAAGGCGCTGCTGGCTCGGCGGCTGGTCGAGGCGGGGACGACGTTCGTGCTGGTCAGCGGCCGCTGGGGCTACTTCGACCACCACGGCGACGACGTGCCTCCCTGGGGCGGCATCCAGCGCGGCCTGACGCCGATCCTGCCGACCATCGACCGCGCCCTGTACGCGCTGGTCACCGACCTGGAAGCCCGCGGCCTGCTCGAATCGACGCTGATCCTGATGCTGGGCGAGTTCGGCCGCACCCCAGTGCTCACGCCGGACCATGGTCGCGGCCACTGGACCAACGTCATGTCGATGGTCCTGGCCGGCGGCGGCGGCCGTCACGGCCAGGTGATCGGCGCCACCGACCACCGCGGCGGCGAGATCAAGGAGCGCCGCGTCACTCCGTCCGATCTGGCCGCCACCGTCTTCGCGCACCTTGGCATCCCGTTGGACGCCACCTGGACGAACCCGCAAGGCCGGCCCCTCCCCATCGTCACCGGCGGCGGCCGGCCCATCGCCGAGCTTGGTTAATGAAAGCCACGCAGAGCAGGCTGTCTTGGAGGTAGAGGAACGAAGGAACGAGCCGGCGGGTTTATCCCGCCGGGGCAAGCCCGGCGGCGCGCTTGAACATGGCCCACGCTGCACTCAGCCGATCTGAAGCAGTTCGACCTCGAAGATCAATTCGGCATTCGGCGGGATGACGCCACCGGCGCCGCGCGCGCCGTAGCCGAGGGCGGCGGGGATGTGCAGCTTGCGTCGGCCGCCGACCCTCATGCCGGCGACCCCCTCGTCCCAGCCCCGGATGACCTTGCCGGCCCCAAGCCGGAAGCCGAAGGGGCTGCCCCGGTCCAGGCTGCTGTCGAACTTGGTGCCGTCGGCGAGCCAGCCCGTGTAATGCACCTGCACCGAGTCGCCCGCCTTGGCGGCCTCCCCGGTCCCCTCGGCCAGATCCTCGTACTGCAGACCCGACGCGGTCGCGATCATGTCTCCTCCTCCGGCCGGGGGGTTCGGCTGCCCCAGGCGGTGTGCCGGGACGGCGGCGGCTCCAGCCGTCCCGGTAGTATAGGGAAGGCCCGCAGCAGGGAGTCGTGAACGGCCAGGGCCGGGCGGCAGCCCGGCGCCAGGGCCGCGTGGAGCCGGCTAAACGACCGCGCTTTGGCCATGCGGGACTCAGTAACTCCAACCAATAAGTCACTTCGCTCCCGCGGACGCCCGCTCGCACCAGGGCCGCCACATCTCCCGGTATGCCCTTTCCAGTCCCCGCGTGAACCCGGCGCCGTCGCACAGCGGCGCCTGCCTCACCCGCTCGCGCAGGCCCGCACGCAGCTCCGCCAGCCCCGCGACATCGCCCGCCAGCCGGACGGCCGCCGCGTGGTAGTCTTCTGGCGTATCGCCGATCAGCTCCCCCAGGCCCACGCACGACAGGATGCCGGCGACCATGCGCCCGGCGTGGTGCCGCCCGCGCAGCGTGACGACCGGCACGCCCAGCCACAGCGACTCGCACGCCGTCGTGTGCCCGCTCCACGGGAAGGCGTCGAGCGAGACGTCGATCTCCTCGTAAACGCGCAGGTGCTGCCGGTTGACCGGCTCGGCGTGGTGCAGCGCCAGCCGCTCCGGCCCGACGCCGCGCTCCGCGAACCGCCGCCGCAGCATCTCCGCGGCCTGGCCCTTCAGGGTGTTGCGCGACAGCAGCAGCCGCGCCGAGGGGACGTCGGCGAGGATGCGGCACCAGAGGTCCAGCACGCCGTCGTTCAGCTTTTCCAGCTTGTGCAGCGAGCCGAAGGTGACCGTGCCGCGGCGAGAGGCCGGCGAAGGCGACACGTCCGGGGCGTCCGGCGGCGGGGCGTAGCAGCAGAAGACCGGGGCGAGACGGACAACCTCCTCGCTGCCGCAAGGCGCCGCGCCGGGCGGCTCGGTGACGGCGTCGGCGAGGCGGTATCCGATCGCGTCCAGGCCGGTGGTGCAGGGGTAGCCCAGGTAGGTGACCTGCACGGGGGCCGGCCGCAGCGCGAAGGCGCGCAAGCGGTGGTTCGGCGTGTGCCCCGCGAGATCGACCAGGACGTCGATGCCGTCCGCGCGCAGCCGGCGGGCCAGTTGCTCGTCGGACAGGCCGAGGGTGTCGTGCCATTGGTCGGCCAGCGCGCGCAGGTGGGCCGTCGCCGCGTCGGGGGCCGCCACGTCGGCGTAACAGACGCACTCCACCTGCTCCCGGTCATGGTGGCGCAGGATCGGCTCCAGGAAATAAGACACCGCGTGGGAGCGGAAGTCCGCCGAGACGTAGCCGACGCGCAGGCGCCGCTTCGGGTCGGGCGTATTCGTGTGGGGAGAGGGGGCCGCGGGAGGCGCGTGCAGTTCGGCCCAGCGCCGGTGCTCCGCGAGCAGCACGTCGGGCGTGACGTGTGGGTCGTAGTTGAGCGACGTCAGGTAAGTGCTGTGGGCAGCGCGATCCTCCGGCTTCACGCGCAGCACCTCGCGGAACAGCTCCAGGGCCTCGGCGAGCTGCCCCCGTGCCTGCACGGCCAGTCCGAGGTTGAAGCGCGCGGGCGTCAGGTCGGGGCGGAGGCGCAGGGCCCGCTGGTAGCTGGCCACGGCGTCGTCGAGGTCGCCCTGCGTGTTCTGGGCGTTGCCGAGGTTGTTCCAGGCGTCGGCGTCGTTGGGGCGCAGGCGCAGGGCCTCGCGAGCGCTCGCCAAAGCCTCGGCGACGTGATGCCGGGCGAGGAGGGCGCCGCTCAGGTTGATGTGGGCGTCGACGTAATCGGGCCGGCCGTGCAGGAGCCGGCGGTAACACTCGATCGCGCGGTCGAGCTGGCCGGCGGACTGCAGGACACGGCCCAGGTTGTTGTGCGCCTGGGCGAACTGCGGAGCGGCCACGATGGCCCGCTGGTAGCTGGCGATCGCCTCATCGAGCTTGCCCTGGTCCAGGAGGGCGTTGCCGAGGTTGTTGTGCGCCTGGGCGAAATCGGGGCGCAGGCGGAGGGCTTGTTGGTAATGGGCGATGGCCTCGCCGGCCCGTCCCAGTTGGTTGAGGACGATCGCGAGGTTGCAGAGCACCTCGGGATCGTCGGCGTTGTGCCGGAGGGCCTGCTCGAAGGCGGCCCTGGCCCCTTCGCGGTCGCCCCTGGCGGCGAGGGCGATGGCCAGGTTGTTCAGCACCTGCGCGTTGCCGGGGAGGAGGCGCAGGGCCTCCTGGTGGCAGGCGAGGGCGTCGTCGAGGCGGCCGAGGTCCTGGTAGGCGGCGCCGAGGCAGGTGTGGTAGGAGGCGGTGGTGGGCCCGGCGGCGACGGCCTGGCGCAGCCAATCGACGGCGCGGTCCGCCCGGCCGCCCTGGTAGGCGAGGGTGCCCATGAGCTGAAGGGCGCCGCCGTGCCGCGGGTTGAGGGCGAGGGCCTGGCGGGCATAGTATTCCGCCTGTTGCGGCTGGCCGGAGTGCCAGTGCCGCATGGCGATGTCGAAGAGGTCGTTGTCGCTCGGCACGGGGACCTCGCAAAGGGGCGCGGGAGGAAGGAGGGTCGTGCGGGTAGCATAGGCGAACGGCCGCGGCCCCGTCAACCAGGGAGCCACTGCACCCGCTGCGGGGCGGGCGTGGGCTTTTCCCATTCTCGCTGGGGCCGCCGGGAATAGCATGAGCCTGGCACGCGGCGGGCCCCGGCGTGCCGCCCCTTCAGGTCCCATAACCGAGGCCCGAACCCAGAGGGAGTGTTGCCATGCGTTGCCGACCGTTTGTGCTGTTCCTGCCCGCCGCGCTGTGCGTGCTGCTCGCGGAGGCCGCGGCCCAGAAGAACGAGGCGGAACAACTCTACCGCGACATGGAGAAAAAGCTCAAGGCGGCGAAAACCCTGGAGGTGGTCTTCGAGTCGAAGTTCGAGGAGGGCGAGAGGGGCGGCACGTTCAAGGGCACCCTCAAGCTCGGGGAGGGCAACAAGGGCAGCCTGGAGATGCAAGGCGACGTGCAGGGCAAGGAGATGGCGGTGAAGCTGACCTCCGACGGGCAAAAACTGACGACGACGATGACGCCCCCCGGGAAGTCGCAGGAGAAGCCGGTGCCGAAGCGCTTCGGCACCGAGGCCAGGACCGTCGTGGCGCGGGTCGGCCCGACGGCCGGCATGTTCTTCGTCGTTCGGGTCGGCGAAGCCGGCAAGGAGGAGGGCGAGCCCGATATCGAGAAGATGGTTCAGGTCTCCGACTTCAAGGACGCGGGCAAGGAGAAGGTGGGCGACCGGGAAGCGCGGGTGATCGAGTTCAAAGTGACGCTCGGGGAGAAGGCGCCGGCGACGGCCAGGCTCTGGCTCGACGCGAAGAGCCACCTGCCGCTCAAGCGCGCGTTGTCCGCGAAGAAGGGGGAGCAGACCATGACCGCGACGGAGACGTACTCCGTGTTCAAGGTGGGCGGCAAGAAGGGCGGGAAGAAGTCCGCGGCGCCGAAGTGACGGCGGCCGTGAATGACCCCCGGGCCGCCGGACGGTTCCCGGCGACCTGGGGCCTCCTGGCGGGGCGGATTGCAGAAACCTCGACCGCCGAGGGGTTTGCGTCGATCATCGGGTGCGCTGTTGTTTTGCCGTCTGCGCGGTACAATGAGGCCGAAGCAAGCCGCTTTCATGGCGAAGGCGACGTGGCGCGGAAGTATCACCGATGGCGAAACGACCGCCGATTCCCGCGGAGCTCGAGAGGGCGGTGCTGGTCGAATGCGGGCACAGGTGCGCCATCCCGACGTGCCGGCAGGTGCCTGTCGAGCTCGCGCACATCACCCCGTGGTCGAAATGCAAGGATCACACCTTCGACAACTTGATCGCGCTTTGCCCGACCTGTCATACGCGGTACGACAGGGGCGAAATTGATCGGAAGTCGATGCACATTTACAAACTCAATTTGCTTCTGGTAAACAGCCGCTACGGGGACCTGGAGCAGCGGGTGATCCGAAAGTTCGTAAAGGACCGGACGACGGACGAATTTTGGTGGTTTGCGGACATGGATATACTCCTCGTTTACTTGCTTGACGATGGCTTGCTGCAGGAGGTGGGACAAACGCGAGCCGTCGGTGGACTCGTGCAGAACCTGTACAAATTGACGAGTAAAGGGCGAGAGTATGTCGGCCGCTGGCCCACGAGCTGAGGTGCCGAGATGGAAGACAAGCCGGTGATCCATAATGGCGTCGAAATGGCCGCGGGCTGGCCGGAGCGCATCCTGGCGGCCCAGGATCACGCCGCCTACACGATCGGTGGAAAACGCTACCCACGGCTCCGCTATGGCGAGGAGGAGGAGGATTGGGGCGCGGGCAAGAACCCCTGTCATGACTGTGCGGTGACGAAAGGGCAACTCCACGTCCCGGGTTGCGACGTGGAGCGGTGCCCGCGCTGCGGCGGCCAGGCGATCTCGTGTGGCTGCCCCTATGAAGAAGAGGAGACGTCGTCTGTCGCGAATTCCTGAGTTCAGTGCGGAGAACGGCAACTCGTTTCGCCGCGGTTCGCAGAACCGCGGCGAAACGAAGATTGACATCTTCTGATTATGGACCTTCCAGGCTGCGATTTCGGCGGTCGGACCTTTTCGCGTTTACTTCCCCTTCCACGCCGGCAGCCGCCCCGGTGTCCACGGCGCCCCGGCTTCCTCCAGGGCCTCTTGCAGCCGCCGCAGCTCCGTCTCGACCAGCACCCGCAGGCGCCCCAACTCCTTCGTGAACTCCTCGTTGGCGATCGCGTAGGAGTCGCGCTGCGTCTGCGTCGGCCGCGCCAGCGTGTAGCGCTGCGCCCGCGCGATGTAGTTCACGCGCTCCGAGATCGACAAAGGCGTGTTCTCGTCGCGCGCCCGCAGCACCACGTCGCCGCGCAGCGCCCGCAGCACCTCGCGGTTCTGCTTCTCGATGGACCGGGCCACGTCCTTCCACTTCGGTGCCACGCGCGGCGTGTGGTCCAGTACCCGCTTGATCCGCTCCAGCTTCGCCGCCAGGTCGTTCGCCGTCTCCAGCGCCCCCGCGACCGCGCGCTGCAGCTTCAGCACCTGCCGCTGGAAGCCGCCCAGCGCCTTCAGGTCGGCCGGCGTCGCCGTGACCGTGCTGTCCGGCACCACCTTGAACTCGCGCGCCGCTCCCAGCGGCGTCACCACGCCGCCGACGCGCTTCGCCAGCGCCACCTTGTAAGTCCCCGGCAGCACCAGCGGCCCCTGCGGCGGCTGTCCGAACACGTCCTCGTCCGCCTCCTTGGCCAGCGGCTTCGGCAGCACCGGCGCCGGCTCGCGCAGGTCCCAGCTCACGCGGTGCATGCCCTGCGTCACCGGCCCCGTCAACGTCCGCTGCACCTTGCCCGCCGCGTCGGAGATGATCAGCAGCACGGCCGGCGCCTCCTCTTCCGCCTCTGCCCGCAACTCGTCCTTCGTCGGGTACGGCGGCGGACCGGCCTTTTTCGCCGCCGACTTCTCCCCGTCGCGCCGCTGCTGCTTCTGCGTCTTGAGCGCGTTCTTGAGGTAATAGGTAAACGTGGCCCCGAACGGCGGGTTGTCCGCCGTGTAGAACGCCGAGCCCTGGAACGCCTTGCCCGGCAACCCGTACTGCCGCGTCGGAATGTATAGCAGCGCCGCGCGCACGGGGAACAGCTCCGCCTCCTGCCGCAGCGCCTTCGGCGTCAGCGTCCGCAGCAGACTGTAGTCGTCGAGAATGTAGATACCGCGGCCGAAGGTGCCGACCGCCAGGTCGTCCACCTGCCGCTGCACCGCGAGGTCCTTCACCGCGATCGTCGGCAGGCCGCCCTTGAGGCGCACCCACTTCTTGCCGCCGTCGATCGTGAAGAACAGACCGAACTCCGTGCCGGCGAACAGCAGGTCCGCGTTGACGTGGTCCTCCGCGAGCGCCAGCACCGAGCCGCGCTCCGGCAGGTCGCCCTTGATGCTCTTCCACGTCTGCCCGGCGTCCGTGCTCTTGAGCAAGTAGGGCGCGAAGTCGCCGTTCTTGTGGTTATCGAAGGAGAGATAAACCGTGTCCTGCGCGTGCCGCGAGGCCAGCAGGCGCGTGACGTAAGTGCGCTCGGGCACGCCGGGGAACTTCTCGACCTTGCGCCACGTCTTGCCGCCGTCGTCCGTCCCCTGCACCAGGCCGTCGTCGGTGCCGACGTAGAGCAGCCCCTCCTTCAGCGGCGACTCGCTCAGCGCGATGCAGTTGCCGTAGAGCGACGTCGATTGATGCTTCGCGACGGCGTCCGGTCCCCAGAGCTTGCCCATGACGGGCAGCTTGTCGCGGTCGAGCTGGCGCGTCAGGTCGCCGCTGACCGCCTTCCACGAGTCGCCGCGGTCGTCGCTGCGGAAGAGGATGTTCGCCGCGAAGTACAGCCGCGTGTGCTGGTGCCGGCTGAGGAGGAGCGGCGCGTCCCAGTTCCAGCGCAGCGGCGGTTCGCCCTTGCCTGGCTGCGGCTGGATGCCGACGCTCTCGCCGGTGCGGCGGTCGTAGCGCGTCAGCACGCCGTATTGCAGCTCGCAATAGACCGTGTTCGGGTCCTTCGGATCGACGCGACAGTGGAAGCCGTCTCCCCCCTGCGTGACGAACCAGTCGGCGTTGGTGATGCCGCTCACGCTGCGCGTCTTCGCCGGGCCGCCGAGCGTGAAGTTGTCCTGCGTGCCGCCGTAGACGTTGTACCACGGCCCGTTGTCGTCCACGGTGATGTCGTAGAACTGCGTGATCGGTAGGTTGGCGACGAAGCGCCAGTTGGCGCCGCGGTCGTGGCTCTCGTAGACGCCGCCGTCGCAGCCGACACGGTAGTGGTTCGCGTCCTTCGGGTCGATCCACAGCGCGTGGTCATCGACGTGCCGCCACTTCGAGCCGAGCCGCCGCAGCGTCTTGCCGCCGTCGTCGGACACCTGCAGGTACACGCCCATCACGTAAACGCGGTCGGCATTCTTCGGATCGACCACGACGCCGGCGAAGTACATGGCGCCCTGGTCGAAGTCGTTGCGCCGCTCCCACGTCTCGCCCAGGTCGGCCGAGCGGAAGACGCCGCCCTTCTTGTCGATCGACTCGACGCCGGCGTAGACGACGTCCGGGTTGCTCGGGGCGATGGCCAGCGAGATGCGGCCCAGGTCCTCCGTGGGCAGGCCCGTCTTGACCTTCCTCCAGTTGGCGCCGCCGTCGGTCGATTTGTAAATGGCGCTCTCGGGGCCGCCGTTGATGAGGGTCCAGACGTGGCGGCGGCGCTGGTAGGCGGCGGCGAGCAGCACGTCGGGGTTGCGCGGATCGAGGACGACGTCGGTCACGCCGGTGTTCTCGCCGATCGACAGCACGCACTTCCACGTCTTGCCGCCATCGGTCGTTTTGTACAGGCCGCGGTCGCCGCCGGCGTTCCACAGCGGCCCCTGGGCGGCGACGTAGACGACGTCGGAGTTGCGCGGGTCGATGAGGATGCGGCCGATGTGCTCGGAGGTCTTCAGGCCGACGTTTTTCCACGACTTGCCGCCGTCGTCGGAGCGGTAGACGCCATCGCCGTAGGAGACGCTGCGCTGGCTGTTGTTCTCGCCGGTGCCGACCCAGACGACGTGCGGGTTCTTCGGGTCCAGCGCGAGGGCGCCGATGGAGTACGAGGCTTCGTTGTCGAAGACCGGCGCCCAGGTGGTGCCGCCGTTGGTCGTCTTCCACACGCCGCCCGAGGCAGCGGCGACGTAGAACTGGCTGTAATCCTTCGGGTGGACGGCGAGGGCGATAACGCGGCCGGAGGTGACCGCCGGACCGACGGCGCGCAGCTTCAGGCCGCTGAAGGTTGCCGCCGAGAGCGGGTCGGCGACCTTCGCCTGCGACGGCTGGGCGGGTATCTGAGGGAGGAACAGCAGAGGGAGGATGGCGTGGAGTGCGGACATGGTGGACCTCTCTCGTGGGATGAGTGACGAGTCGTGAGGAAGCCAGGCCGGGCTTCAAAAGCCCGCCGAGTGTTCACTTCGTTTAGCCGCGAGCGGCTAAACGAAAACGGCGGACTCACGAAACTCTGACCCACGGAGAGATATATCCGCGGCGGAGGGCGGCGGCAGGTCGGCTCAGCGAGCCGGCTTCTGGCTGGACAGGCGTTTGAGGGCGCTCCGAGCTTCCTGGGTGAGTGGAGCTTCCGGGGCGCCGCGGGACAACTCCTGCAGGAACTCCCGGGCCGGCGGCGTGGCGATCTGTGCCAGCACCTCGACCGCGCGCAAGGCCCGGACCTGTTCCGCAGGCGGTCCCTTGTCCATCTCCTTGAGCAGGTGCAGGGCCCGCTGACGCAGTTCCAGGGGAGGCTGGTTCTGCAGCGCCTGCTCCAGGGCCGGCCGGGCCAGCTCCTTGAAGGTCTTCAGCTCCGCCAACGCCTTCTCCCGCGTCGCGAAGTTCGCGTCATCCAGGGCCGCGATGAGCCGGGCGATTCGTCGGCTGTCAACCGGCGGCGCCGGCTGCAGCTGCTTCTTCAAGAAGGGAACGGTCTGCCGGGCGGCCGCGGCCAGCAGACGCATGTCGCGCCGTGCCTTCAAGAAGTCCACCTTCCCCAGGCCGGCCCAGAGTCCGGCCAGTTCCTGCTCCTGCAATTCGCGGGCCGCCAGGGGCGGCAGGCTGTCCTGCCGTGTACACGCCTGGAGGGTCAGCAGTGAAAGAGAAGTGGTCATCATCCGTCCGCCGGCCTGGCCGAAGGCATCGCCCGCCGTCGGCCAACTGCCGCGGACGGCGGCATCGGCTTGAGCGCTCTCCTGCCTGTCCAGGAGCAGCATGCGCATCTTCGGCTCCCACGCCCGCCAGGCCTCGCCGCCCACCGCCTCCATCACCCGCGTGGCGTAGTGATAGTAATAGATGTTGACGGCGCCGCCCCCGGGGGGTGTCCGCTGGAGGAAGCCCACCCCCTTGCCGACGCCGGCGTGCCGAGGGGCCCAGCCCAGGTGCAGCCGGCACAGCAGGGCGGCCGCGGTCATCGAGGGTGTCCCGGCGCCCGCCCCCGGCACATAGCCATACGAGCCGTCCTGGGCGGCCGCGGCGTCAAGGTACGCCGACGCCCGCTTGAACGTCTCCGCCGGGACGCGCAGCCCGGCCGCCGCGCCGTGCTTCAGCGCCAGGATGTGCCAGCTGGAAACCGACGTGTCGCCCGGCTGGCGGGGGACGTAGCGCCAGCCGCCGCCGGTGTGCTGGGCGTGGACGATGAAATTCACGGCCCGCTGGGCGGGTTCCTTGAGCCGGTCGTCCCGGGTCAGCCCGTAGGCCTCGCACAGCGCCCAGGTGGCGAGGGCGTGGGCGTACATGCCGCCGCCGAACTGACCTTCCTGCAGCTGCACCTGCACCAGGTACTCAAGCCCGCGTTTCACGTTGCGCGCGTAAGGGTGGAGCGGGCCGGTTTGCTTGTGGGTTTCGCCGGCCGCGAGGAACGGCAGCAATCCGAACGCGGTGCCGGCCACGTCGTTCCCGGTCGCGCCCAGCAGCGGCCAGTGTCCGGCCGGGGCTTGCTGGCGGGCCAGCCACTGCAAGCCGGCCGCGAAGGCCTCTTCGGTCCTCTCGGCCTCCTTCGGCCCAACCTTCCGGGGCGCGACCGGGCCATTTGCCTGGCGTTCCGGCCCCGGTGGGTCCGCGCGGTACACGACCTGCGGCGGCGCCTTGGGTGTACCCTGCGCCTGGAGGGCGCTGCCGATGGCCAGCAGGCCAACGGTCAGCACCAGAGCCACGCCGGCAGTCAGTTTTGTGAGGAACATCGGCCGCACCGCCCTTTCCGCCAGGTCCACCACTCTCCGGGGAATCGCTGTCGCCTCGGTGCCCTTCGCGAAGAGGACGGCGGCCCGACCGAGGTCCACCGCGAGGCCGGCGGACTGGCCGGCCGTTGCGTCCTGCGCCAGCCGCGCCGCCAGCAGGGCGGCCGAGAGGGTGACGCCGTGCCGCGTCAACCGATCGCGCAGCAGCGCTCGCCCCTGCTCCAGCCGGCGCTCGAGCGTCCGCAGCGACCAGCCGAGTTTCGCCGCCGCCTGGTCGCGCGTGTCGCCCTCGAGGTAGCACAGCAGCAGAGGCACGCGGTACTTCTCCGGGAGCCTGTGCAGTTCGTCGTTGAGGAGGGTACACAGTTCGCGCCAGCCCGGCGCCGGCGCCGCCCGCGGCAGCGCTGCGGCCTGCCGCTCGCCGAGTCGCTGCCGGGCGGCCTTGCCTCGGAGTTCGGCGGCCAGGCGATAGGCGGCCTGGGAGAGCCAGCCGGCGATCGACTCGTGCCAGCGGACGGCGCGCGCCTTGCGGGCGAGGACGAGGAAGGTGGCCTGGAAGGCGTCCTCGGCGTCCTGGGCGTGGTGCAGCACGCGCCGGCACACGCCCAACACGAGGGCCGCGTGGCGCTGCACCAGAGTGCGGAAGGCGTCCTCGTCGTGCTGGGCGGCGAAGCGCTCGAGCAACTGCCGGTCGCTGAGGCTGTCCTCGTGGAGGATGCCGGCGAGGCGGCGCAGGTGTCGCACCAGGGTAGTCAGCTGTCCGCTCGCCATGTCGAGATTCTCCCGCTCTCCGTCCTCCCCGAGTGCCCCACGTCCCCTTCAATAATGGCAGGAGGTTCCCCCGGTCCGCCAACATTTTTCGGGAATCGTCGGGAGCCACCCCCGAGCCTGACAAGAGACGGGCAGCTTTCCAGGACGCCGAAGGGGACAAGGAACGGGAACTGGGTGCTCGCCGGAGCGGCCGTTCGGTTAGAATGGCCATGAAGAGGATGTCACCATGCCGCTGCGCGACCACTTCCGTTCGCCGCTCGACGACCTGACCGCGTGGGAAGGGTTCCACGGCCAGTGGCCGGCGATGATCGTCCTGGCGCTGTCGCGAAAGCTGCCGCGCCGCTACGCCGCCGCTCCGCGGGTCCATTCCGGTTCGTCCATCGAGATCGACGTGGCGACTTACGAAAAGGACGATCCAGGCCCACCCACGCCGGACGCCGACCCCGGCAACGGCGGCGGTGGAGTGGCGACCGCCGTGTGGGCGCCGGCGCGGCCGACGCTCGCCGTCATGACGGACCTGCCGGCCCCGGAGGAATACGAGGTGCGCGTCTACGACAGCAAGCGCGGCCGGCGCCTCGTGGCCGCGGTCGAGATCGTCAGCCCCGCGAACAAGGACCGACCCGAGCACCGCCGGGCCTTCGTCGCCAAATGTGCCGCCCTCCTCCAGGAGCGAGTAGCCGTTGCGATCGTGGACCTGGTCACCACCCGCAACTTCAACCTGTACGGCGAACTGCTGGAGCTGATCGGCCGGACGGATCCGTCGCTGGGGGCCGAGCCGCCGCCGCTCTACGCCGTGGCCTGCCGCGGGACGAAGAAGGGCGACGGCTGGCTGCTCGAGACCTGGGCGCAGGGCCTGACGCTCGGCCAGCCGCTGCCGACGCTGCCGTTGTGGCTCGCCGACAACCTTGCCGTGCCGCTCGAGCTGGAAGCGAGTTACGAGGAGACGTGCCGCGTCTTGCGCATTCCGTAACGAGACCGAGCTTGAGGGCGATTCGGTTTGCCGCCGGTCTTGCTTTTCAGCCCGACTCTTCGCAGGAGGCGAGAGCGCAGAAAATCACCTTTTAGGGGACGTAAAGTCATTATACTCCTTTTCCCCTCCTTTCCCCTCTCCCTTTTTCGGCTGGAGGGTTCGGGGGCATCACGGCACGTCTTGAACTCGGCGAACCGAGCCCGCCCACGACGTCCCGACCAGGCGGTTGACCAGGCGCTCGTCCGCCGTGACCATCTGCCCGCCCAGTTGCACAGCCAGAGCCAGGTACAAGCAGTCGTACACCGAGCGGCGGGTCTGGTCAGCCAGGTCGAACGCCGCTGCCAGCAGCGGACCATCGGGGTGCCTGATCAGAAGAAGTACCGGCACCTTCGACAAGATGTCATCGGCGTCCGTCCGGGTCAGCTCTGCGCTTTGCACCTTCTTCCACAGGATGTTCGCCAGTTCCACCTCGAAAAGGCTCGGGATATGTCCGGTGCCCGGAACGGTGCGCCAACGCCGTGCCTCGGGGGAGAAAACTTCCGGGACGAACCACTTCACCCCGACGCTGGCGTCAAAGACTCAGAGTAACCGTTCACCGCATTCCGAAAGTGTGCCGAATTGATCGCCTGAGCCCGTCAGTAGTTCGGAAAAACGTGACTGGTTTCTCACGCTATCGCCTTAAGAAGCGCGATTTGACCGCGCGAAAAAGCCCGTTCCCCGAAGTCGGGTGAACGGTTACCAAGGATCTACCGGATGCCTACTTCCGGTTCGTGACCGATCCGCCGCCCCGGATCACCAATTCCGAACACACGTACAGCCCCGACCGCTTGCTGGGGGAGATGCGCTACTTCGTCCTGAACCACTTCGACCAGATCCTGCGCGAGGAGCCGAACCTGCTCGTCTACGTCGTGCATCCCTGGTTCAACCTCGTCCAATGCCCCTTCACCCATAGCGTTGATTTTTACCGGAATTACTGTCGTCGGGTGTTTCACGACTTGGCCCACGATTCGGCCGCGCTGGGATCGGCCGTGCCTAGGAAAGCGCCCGGCGTATCGATGACGGTCGCCGAGACGGTCCGGAAACTGGGGGCGATCATGTTCCTCGAAGACCGGACGGTGGAGCCGCCGGAAGACTATCAGCCGGACCGTCAGCTGGACGCAATCCGGGCCTGGTTGTTCGTCAACCGTAACGCCGATTCAAGGAACGACGTCGGCGGCATCTGTGACCGGCTGATGGATCTCGCAGGCCAGCGTGGCCTTCGCCTGACTGTTGAACGACCGTGAGGCGGCGCACCGCGTCGGCTACGAGAGCCCGCCCCAGTTCAGCCAGGAGTACCGCCAGGCGTTCGGCACCCCGCCGCGCCGGGGCGTGGCCGCGCTTAGGGCAGAAGCTCAGTAGGCGAGTTAGCGTATCCTCAAAGGACAAGATGGTCCGATACTCGGACGTGTCGATCGCCCTTGGCAAAGGCTACCAAACCCGTTAGCTTTGATAACTTTCGATGTCATGACGTAACTACATACCGCTTCGGCAGTTCCGCCCCGGCCACGAAGCTCAGTTTGCCGATCTTGCACATCTGATATACGTTAATTCGGAAATCCGGACACGTGCTGACCAGGCAGTAGGCGTCCGTCGGCGTGAAGCCGTGCTCCGTCACCAGCCAGTCCATCAGGTTCACCGTGGCCGTCTCCACCGCGACCTCCAGTGGCCGCGCGGCGTACACCGACACCAGCGACGCCGGCTTCTCGATCCGCAGCCACGGGATCCGCTTCCCCTTCAGCACCTCCAGCCGCAGCCGCACCGTCGCCTTCGTCTCCGCCGCCGTCCCCGTGAACTCCGTGTCGCCCTGGCTGGCGTGGACGTCGCCGAGGTAGAACAGCGCCCCTGCGTGGAAGACCGGCAGCAGCACGCGGTTGCCCGGGGCCACGTCGCGAATGTCCAGGTTACCGCCCCACTCGCCCTGTCCGTCGAGGCTCGTCGCCACCTCGCGGTCCGGCGCGACGCCGAGCGTGCCGACGAACGGCGTGATCGGCCAGGAGATGCGCTCGCTGAAATGGAGCGTCCCGTCGCGCGTCGTGCCGCTCGGCCCCGGCGTGTGGCGGAACACCTTCGTCGTGTAGTCGCCCGACAGTTCCGGCCAGCGCGTGGACTCGCCGAGCGGGCCGCGCCGCGGCCCAATCGCGATCCACGAATAGTCATCGACCACGATCTCCTCGATCGTCACCGCCAGCGCATCGCCGCGCTCCGCCCCCTCCACGAAGACCGGGCCGCCGATGGGGTTGGCCTGCGGCGGCGAGCGGTCGAAGCCCGGCCGGAGGCCGGGGATGGCCTTGTCCGCCGCCGTCTTGAAGTAGCCGGTGCTGGCGTCGTAGGTCTCGATCTCGAAGGACTCGCCGGGCCGCACGCGCAGCAGCGGCTCGTCCTCCCAGTCAAAGGCGTACTTGCGGGCTTGCTCTCGCGCGATGCGCTGCACGGTTCACCTCATTCCGGGGATGGCACGTCTGGGCAGGATGCGTTGCATTATCCGCCACGGCGGCGCTGCGGCAAGGGAAAAGCTTTACTGGGTCCCGCATGGCTAAACGACCGGGCGTGTGGGCGAGACCGGGTAGGTGCCGCAGGATACATCAAGGGCGGGACCGGCGCGGCCCGGGCAGGGCCGCCCTTACTTCTCCGCCCACACGGCCGGTTGAGCGGTCCGGTTCGGTTCGACCTCGGGCAACGGTTCTGCCGATTATGACTGTGAGGGGATCCAGGGGGACCGGCATGACCTTGACTGGCACGCGGTCCGGTCCTGGAGCGGTCGGGGAACCGTGCTTATAATGCACGAACGGCGTTCGTGCCTTGGAGGCCGTTCGCCGTTCTGAGGAAGGGGCTTCATGAGCGCAGCACCTGACCACACATCGCGCCGACCTTCTCACCCGAGGGCCGCTCACGCCCGGGGACCGCTCCTCTGCGCCCTTGCCGGGTCCCTGTTGGCGTGCGTGGGCTGCGCCGTGAAGAACTACTCGCCGCCCCTGCTGCCGTTGTTCATGCGTGACGCGGTCACCGGCACGCCGGCGCCCGAGAGCGCGGACACCGGCGCCAAACTCGGGACGCCCCTTCCGCCGCAAGGGCCGCAGGAGGCGCCCCCCCTGAAGGGGGCGGCGCAGGCGACTCCGGCGGAAGCAGGCACGATCCAGCTTGCGGTCGCGACGCTCGGGGCTGCTCAGGCGGCGCCGTCTTCGTCCGGCTCGCAGGGGATCAAGACGCCCGCGGGCAAGACGCCGCCCGAGAAAAGCCCTTCGGAGAAGACGCCCGCGGGCAAGGAACCCATCGACAAGGCGCCGAAGGACAAGGAGAAGACACCCGGCGGGAAGGAACCCACGGAGAAGGCGCCCACCGAGAAAGGGGCCGGGAACAAGGCACCCGCGGGAGGTGCCCCCGGGGCCGGCGGGTCCGCGGTCAAGGGGACCGAGGAAGCGCCCCAGCCGGCAAAGCTCCCTGGTATCGGTTTGCCTCTCAACGAGGCGATCCGCCAGACCCTCGACGCCGACCCCAAGCTCAAGGCCGCCTGGGAAACGATCGCGCTGGCCAAAGCCGACCTGTGGACCAGCTCGCTCCTGCCGAACCCGAGCCTGTTCATGGACGGCCAGCTGTTGCCGCTCACCCGACCCTTCACCCCCGATGTGCAGGGCGGCCCGCCACAGATCGACCTTCAGGTGGCCTGGCCGATCGACTGGTTCCTGTTCGGCAAGCGCGCCGCCGCCATCGCCAGCGCCCGCCTCGGCGTGGACGTGTCCGCCGCCGACTTCGCCGACCAGGTGCGCCAGCGCGTCGCCGCCGCCATCGCCGCCTTCTTCGACGTCCTCGAGGCCCAGGCCCAGCGCGAGGTCTCGCGCCAGGACCTGGAGAGCCTCAAGCGCGTTGAGGCGATCACCATCCAGCGGGTCCAACTCGGCGGCGTCGGCACCGTCGAGCGCGACCGCATTCGCCTGGCCGTCCTCGACAGCGCGCGCGAGTTCCGCCGCCGCGAGACCGTGCTGGCGACCTCCCTGGCTGCCCTGCGCACGTTCCTCGGCCGGCAGGACATCGACCCGTCGTTCGCCGTCTCCGGCAGCCTGGAAGTCCCCGCCCCGGCCGCCCCCCCCGAAGCCCAGCAGGCCCTGGCGCTGGCCGAGAAGTTACGGCCGGACCTCATCTCGCTGCGCCGCCAGTACGCCAAGACCGAGGCCGACGTCCGCCTCGAGAAGACCAGGCGGTTCCCGGTGTTCGCTCCGGGCTACGGGCTGACGCGGCAGTTTCAACAGGACACGATCGGCTTCCCCGACGCGACCTCCTACGCCGTCTTCCTGAACACGGCCATCCCGCTGTTCGACCGCAACCAGGGCAACATCCGCAAGGCCGAATCGGCCCAGGTGCAGGTGATGTTCAACCTGCAGGCGCAGCTCGCCGCCGCGCGCGGCGACATCGAGCAGGCGGTCGCCGAATACCGCGCCGCCTACCGCAACGTCGTGTCCGAGGATCCCGAACAGCTGAAGACGGCGAGCAAGGTCCGCGCCAGCATCCAGGCGGCGTACCGGGTCGGCGGCCGGTCGCTGCTGGAGGTGCTCGACGCCGAGCGGGCCTACCGCGACACGTACCGCCTCTACATCGGCGGACAGTCGGCGTACTGGCACGCCCTGTACCGCCTCAACGCCGCCATCGGCAAACAGGTGCTGCGCTGACGACCGCACCGACGACTGTCCCGCGCCGCCGACGCGCGGCGCTCCCCCGGCCCGCTTGCCCGTCCGGTCCTGGACGGGCGCCGCGACCGGGATAGGATCTGTCAGACCTCTTCCTGAAGCATTCTCAACCGGCTGTGCATCATGGGAAAGCAGGTGCTGCGGTGACCCCCTCGCACGAACCGCCACGGCAACAACCGGCGCCCTCCGGGCAGCCGTCCACCTGGGGGGAGTTCCTCCGGCAGGCGGCGGCGATGACCCTCTCGCTGGCGGGGACGGGCACGCTGCTGGCGTTCCTCCTCTGGTCGCCCTTTGAGGGCGAGGCGCCGCTGCCCCGCGCCAAACCCCCTGCCGGCTCCGAGGCCGTCCAGCTCACCGGCTCGCGCACCCTCGTCATCCGACCCGACTCGCTGCTCGCGAAGAAGTTGAAGTACGTCCGGGCGAAGTTCGAGGAAGTCAACACGCCGGTGCTGACCGTCACCGGCTCCGTCGTCGCCCGCCTTGGCTCCGGCAAGGACAGCGCGCCGACGCGCTGGGACTTCGCCACCCCCGACCTGGCGACGGCGTACGCGGACTGGCTCAAGGCCCGCGACGACGAGCCGTTCGCCGAGGAGCAGCTGGTCAAGATCAAGGAGCTGACCGCGGCGCGCGTGAAGGCGCAGACCCTGGTGACCGAGCGGCTGCGCAAGCTCGTCGAGGTCGGCACCGAGGCCGCCAAGGATCTGGCCGCCGCGGAGACGGAATTGCTGCAGGCCCACCTGCAGGGGCGCAAGGAGGTGTTCGAGGCGGGGACGGCGGTGAAAAACGCCCGGCGCACTCGGGCCAC
Organism: Gemmatales bacterium; assembly: GCA_038227745.1. Classification (GTDB taxonomy): domain Bacteria; phylum Planctomycetota; class Planctomycetia; order Gemmatales; family Gemmataceae; genus DASPXY01. Next base: position 24,382 of record JBBRPS010000010.1, read on the forward strand.
GCTGGAGCGGCAGCTCTTCCAGGCCGGCATCGACCCCAACCTCCTGCGCCGCGCCAGCGAGGGGGACGGGGCCGAGGCGGACATGGGGAAGGCCGACAAGAAAGCAGCGAAGGCTGGCAAGGGCCCCACGGAGAAGGAGAAGGCCGCTGAAGGGTTGACCCTGGTCGGGGCCGAGGTGCCGGAGGCCCGCATCAGCCTCGTGAAGATCGGGCAGCAGTGCGCGGCGCGCTTCTTCGCGGTGGACGCCAAGGTCTTCCCGGGGGAGGTGCGCAGCTTCGGCCCGGCGCTATCGCGCGAACGGCGGACGCTGCGCGTGTTCTTCGAGCTGCACGACCCGAACCACCTCCTGCGGCCGGGGCTGTTCGCGGAGATCGGCCTGGGCACCGAGGAGCGCCGCGAGCTGCTGGTGCCCGCCGACGCCGTCCTCCACGTCGGCGTGTCGGACTTCGTCCTGGCCGGCGGCAAAGCCGGCGACGAGGCGTGGCACATCGCGGAGGTCAAGGTCGGCGAGACACACGGCCACCGGGTCGAAATCCGCTCGGGGCTGCAGGCCGGCCAGCGCGTGGTCGGCGCGGGCGCGGTCCTCCTCCAGCCGCTGGTGACCCGCGCGCTGCAGGAATGAGGGCAGGGCGGCTTCCCCCCACGGGATGCGACCCGTGGGCTTGCCTGGTCCACCCGGGAGAACGCACCCATGATGTCCAGTCTCATCCAGGCCGCCCTGCGCCGCCGCTGGGTCGTGCTCGTCGTCGCCGGCCTCATCGCCGCCCTCGGCGTCTTGTCTTTCACGCGCCAGAAGATCGACGCCTACCCCGACATCTCCGGGCAGATGGTCCAGATCATCACCCCCTACCCTGGCCGCGCCCCCGAAGAGGTCGAGCGCCAGGTCACCATTCCCATCGAGCGCGCCATGGGGAACGTGCCGCGCGTCGAAATCATCCGCTCGCGCACCATCTTCGGCCTGTCCGTCGTGCAGCTGCTGTTCGAGGAGGGCGTGGACAATTACTGGGCGCGGCAGCGCGTCATGGAAAAACTGCCCTCCCTCGACCTGCCGACCGAGGCCAAGCCGGACCTCGGGCCGCTGGCGACGGCGTACGGCGAGATCTACCGCTACGAGCTGCGCGCCGACGCCATCCCCGACCTGATGCAGCTGCGTACCCTTAACGACTGGGTCGTGATCCCGCGCCTGCTGCGCGTGCCGGGCGTGGCGGACGTCTCCAACTTCGGCGGCCTGGCCAAGCAGTACACCATCACCCTGCAGCCGGCCCAGCTCCAGCGCTTCGACCTGACGCTCAACGATGTCCTCGACGCCCTCAAGAGCAACAACGCCGACGCCGGCGGCAGCGTGATGCGCCGCGGCAGCCTGTCCTTCGTGATCCGCGGCCGCGGCGCCATCCAGGACGCCGCCACCATCGGCGCCACCTTCATCAAGTCGGTCGGCGGCACGCCGGTCTACCTGCGCGACGTCGGCGACGTCGGCCTCGGCGCCAAAACGCCGTCCGGCATCTACAGCAAGGACTACACCGACGAGACCGTCGAGGGCATCGTGCTGATGCGCCGCGGCGAAAACCCCTCGGACGTCCTCGACCGCGTCAAGGAGGTCATCAAGGACCTCAACAAGACGACCCTGCCCGAGGGCATTCAGGTCGTCCCGTTCTACGACCGCACTTACCTGGTGCAGAACACGCTGCACACCGTGGCGCACAGCGTGCTGCTCGGCATCACCCTGGTGGTGCTGGTGCTGCTGCTGTTCCTCGGCCGGCCGGCGATGGCGGCGCTCGTCGCCATGACCATCCCCTTCTCGCTGCTGGTGGCGCTGGTGCTGATGTACGTGGTGGACATCCCGATCGGCCTGCTGTCGATCGGGGCGATCGACTTCGGCATCATCGTGGACGGGGCGGTCATCATGGCGGACAGCATCGCCCACCGCCTCGGCTCGGCGCAGGGCGCGGGGCAGCGGCGCAGCGTCTTCAAGATGATCCTGGCGGCGACGCTGGAGGTCGAGCGGCCGGTGTTCTTCTCGATGATCATGATCGTCGCCGTCTACCTGCCGCTGCTGACGCTGACGCGCATCGAGGGGCTGCTGTTCCGGCCGATGGCGATCACCGTCGTCTTCGCCCTGATCGGGGCGTTGTTCTTCTCGCTGTTCGTCGTGCCGGTGCTGGCGACGTTCCTCTTCCGCAACGGCTACCGCGAGTGGGAGAACCCGCTGCTGCGCTGGTTCCGGCCGGTCTACGGGCGCATCCTCGAGGCCTTCCTCCACTACCGCTGGGCGGTGGCGGTGACCGTGCTCGCCCTGGTCGGCGGCGTGATCTGGATCGTCGTCCCGCGCCTCGGCGTGGAGTTCCTGCCGTACATGGACGAGGGCGTGGTCTGGGTGCGGGCCAACTTCCCGGAGGGCACGGCCCTGGAGCAGACGGCGAAGTTCGGCGGGCGGATCCGCGAGATCGCCCTGACCTTCGACGACATCCAGTTCATCTCCGTGCAGACTGGGCGCAACGACAGCGGCACCGACCCGTTCCCGCCGAGCCGCCTGGAGATCATGATCGGCCCCAAACCGCGCAGCCACTGGAAGCAGTTCGGCACCAAGCAGGAGCTGGTTGCCGCCCTCGGCTCCAGGCTCCGCGCCGAGTTCCCGACCACGCGCTTCAACTTCACCCAGCCGATCATCGACAGTGTCACCGAGGACACCAACGGCACGTCGGCCAACCTCGCCGTCGAGTTCTCCGGCCCGGACTCGGCGGTGCTGCTCGGCCTGGCCCGGCGCGCGATCGACCTGCTGCGCAGCGTTCCCGGGGCGATCGATGTGAACATCGAGCAGGAGGGGCTGCAGCCGCAGCTGCTGATCCAGCCCAACCGCGCTCTGTGCGCCCGCTACAACGTGCGCATCGAGGACGTGACCCGCCTCATCAACAGCGCCCTGGGGGGAGAGCCGGTCGGCACGCTCTACGAGGGCGAGAAGCGCTTCGACATCGTCGTCAAGTTCGACCGCAGGCACATGAAGTCGCTCGACGCCGTCGGCCGCCTGCCCGTGTACACCACCGAGAGCGTCCCGATCCCGCTGTCGCAGGTGGCGAACATCTCGGTCCAGGACGGCCAGACCTTGATCGCGCGCGAGAACGGCCGGCGGCGGCTGACGGTGCGCTGCGACATCGTCGGCCGCGACCAGGGCGGCTTCGTCGGCGAGGCGCAGGAGCTGTTCAAGAAGGAGGTGCGCGTCCCGCCCGGCTACCGGATCAGCTGGCTCGGCATGTTCGAGAACCTGCAGCGGGCGCGCGACCACTTCATGGTGCTGATCCCGGCGACAATCGTCCTGATTTACACGCTGCTGTTCCTGACGTTCACGTCGCACCGGGCGGCCCTGCTGCTGATGCTGGCGGTGCCGTTCGCCTTCCTCGGCGGCGCCATTGCCCTGTACGTTCGCGGCATGCACCTCAACGTCTCGACCGGGGTCGGCTTCGCGGCGTTGTTCGGCGTGGCCCTGATGGACGGGGTGCTGATGATCAAGGCGATCACCACGCTGCGCCAGCAGGGAGCGGGCATCGACGAGGCGATCGTCAAGGGGGCACTGAGCCGGCTGCGCGCGATCCTGATGACGGCACTGATCGCCATGCTTGGCCTGCTGCCCGCGTCGCTGGCGACCGGGCTGGGCTCGGACGTGCAGCGGCCGCTGGCCACGGTGATCGTCTGGGGGCTGTTCAGCGCCATGATCCTGACGCTGTTCGTGCTGCCGGTGTTCTACCGCCTGTTCGTGCCGGCGCTGCCGGAGGCGACCGTGCAGGCGGCGGGCACCGACGCGCGCTTCACCGAGCCGCTGCCCGACGTGGCGGCGAGCGACGTCGTCGCCCTGGTGGAGCACCTGCACGCCCGCGACGGCGAAGAGGAACTCTACCGCATCGCCGACGAGACGAACCACGAGTTTGGCCGGATGATCGCGATCGTCAAGGCGGCGGAGATGCTGGGCTTCGTGGACACGCCGCCGCAACTGGTGGTGCTGACGTCGCGCGGCGTCGCGTTCACCACCGCGAACCCCGACGAGCGGCGCTCCATCTGGCGCGAGCAACTCCTGCACCTGGGGCTGTTCCAGGACATGCACGAGCTGCTGGATCGCCAGGCGGACCACAGCGTCGATCGCGACTTCATCCTCGAGACGATCATCACGCGGATGCCGTACGAGAACTATGAGAAGGTGTTCAACACGTTCATCCGTTGGTCGCGCTACGGGGAGCTGTTCCGCTACGACGAGCAGGCGATGCGCGTGTCGCTGGCGTGAGCGTCGTCCCGGTTCGTGGCCGACTCGCTCCGCGAGTCGGGGGATTGGCGCCCACACCGACTCGCGGAGCGAGTCGGCCACGAACCGCTACACCCAAACGACAGGGGCTTCCTTGTCCACTCAGTCGTCGAAGTCGTCCGGCGGCCGCGCGGGGCCTTGCGGCTCGGGGTAGCGCGCTCGCAGGGCGCGGAACGGCTCGCTCCGCAGGGCCGTGCCGAGGTCGGCGTCGCCGTAAAATGCGTGCGCCGTGTAACGCCGCTTCACTAGCTCTTCCAGGGCCGCCCCCGTCTTCGCCACGTTCCCGGCGGACGCATACACGATGGCCGGCAGCAGCAGATTGCCGAACTTCTCCTTCGCAATCGCCTCCGCCTCCTTCCCCGCCTCGTCGAAGCGCTTCAGCCGTATGAGGCTGCGCACCAGGCGGTCGCCGAACTTCCATTTGTGCTGGTTGTCGGCGAACGCGCCGAGGCGGTGCTCGTTCAGGAGTTTCAGCGCCCCGGCGTAGTCGCCGGCCAGCCAGCGGGCCTCCGTCTCCCACACGGGCAGGTTGCGGTCGCCCGGTTCGTTCTTGCGGTGCGCGGCGATCAGGGCCGCCAGCCCCTTCACGTCCTTGTCGAAGACGTAGCGGTTGGCGAGCTGGGCGAACGTCTCCTGGCGCGGGCCAACGTCGGCGTAGGCGGCCTGGCCCTTGCCCGCCTTGTAGAGGGCGCTCACGCGGGCGAACCGGAACCGCTGCCGTAACTGCTCGTCCAGCGGCCGGGCCATGCCGGCAGCGTAGGCCTGCGCCGCCCGCTCGTAGTCCTTCGCGAAGCGGTGCAGCTCGCCCGCGAAGTAGTGCAGCATCACGTCGTCGGGGTGCTTCGCCCGGTGTACCTCCAGCAGCTGCCGCAGGCCCTCCCGCAGCGCCGCAGCGCCGGGCCGGTCCTTGCGCCATTGCGGGTCGCGGAAGCCGCCGTTTGGCCGCTCCAGGTCCATGAGGTCCTCGCACATGGCATCGCCGAGTTGGCGGAACGCGGCCACCCCGTCCGGCGCGGCGCGGTAGCCCTCCAGCGGCCGGCCGGCGTCCAGGGTGTCGAAGAGGAAACTGCTGACGTAGTTCTGCCGCTTGCCGGCGTCTTTCTGCCGGGCCAGCGCCTCGCGCAGCAGCGTGGAGGCCTCGGCGGTCTGCTGCCGCAGCATGCGCGCCCGGGCCAGCGCGAGGAACGTCTCGGGGTCGTCGGGGGCCGCCTTGCGCAGCGCCTCGGCAAGGGTATCGACGGCCTCCGTCTCGCGCGCCGCGACCAGGTCGCCGAGCAGGAACGTCATCTGCTGCCGGTCTGTGGCGCCGCCGCGCGCCAGCGCCTCCACCTCCTTGCGGACGTCGTCGTCCCGCTTCAGGTGAACCAGGGAGCGGATCAGGCGGTAAGGGAGCTTGCCGGCGTGCTGCCGGTCGGCGGCCGCGGCGGCGCGGTGCTCCTGGAGCAGCTTCGCCACCGCCGCGTAGTCCTTCGCAATCCAGCGGGCGTCCGCCTCCCAGAGAGGCAGCTTCGGGTCGGCGGGTTCGTTCTTGCGATGGGCGGCGATCAGGGTGTCGAGCTGCTTGCCGTCGTTCCGCTGGGAGAACAGCTCCGCGAGCTGGACGAACGTCGCCTGCCGCGGACCGATGTCGGCGTAGGCGGACATGCCCTTGCCCGCCAGGACACGGGCGGCAACCCGCTGGGCGCGGAAGCGCTCGCGGGCCTGGTCGTCCGGCGGTGCGGTCATGGCCGACGCGAACTCCGCCTCGGCCCTGTCGTAGGCGCCCGCGTTGACGTGCATCTCCGCCGTGTAGAAGTGCAGCCAGGCGTCCGGCTTGTGGTCCTTGCGGTAGGCCTCGAGCAGCTCGCGCAGCCCTTCCTGGTCGCGCCGGTTGAGCAATTCCTGGGCGAGGAAGCTGAAGGCGACGGTCGGCGCGGGGGCGGCGCGATAGGCGTCCACCGCCCGGCGCGCCTCCGCCATGTCCCGCAGGAAGGCGTTGACGTAGTCTTTGCGGACCTGGTTATCCGGCATGGCCGCCATGGCCTTCTTGAAGAGCGGCACGCCCTCCGCCGGGCGACCCGCGAGTACCTTGGCGCGGGCCTCGCAGAAATCCACGACCGGGTCGGTCGTCTTCTGCCGGCGCAAGACGGCGACGAGCGCCTCGACCCCCTCCGGGTCGCGGTCGCCGAACGCCAGCCCGACCAGGTTCTCGAAGTGCTCGTGCGGGTTGGCGACCCTGGCGAAGCGCTCGGTCACCTCGGCCTTGCCGCCGGCGGGCAGGGTGCGGCGCAACTCGCTCAGGGTGCCGAGGGAGTTGGCGTTCTCGTCGAGGCTCTTGCGGAAGGCGTCGGCCGCCTCCCGGGTGCGGCCCAGGCCGCGCAGCGCCACGCCCATGTGGAAGCACGTGTTGGTGTCTTCCCCAAGGAGGTCACTGTACTTCTTGATGTGGTCGAGCGCCTTGTCGTGACGGCCCAGCGCGTTGTACGCGGCGCCGTAGAGCTGGTCGAGCATGGGCATGTCCGGGTTGAACCCGCGGGCCTTGTCGAGGTGGGCGAGGCCTTCCTGAGGGTGCTGGCGCGCGATCTGGATGGTGCCGAGAAACATCCAGCGGAGCCCCTCGAGCGCCGGGGGGAAGCGGTGGTGGGCGATGGCATCAAGGGCCCGCTGAGCCGCGTCCAGGTCGCCGGACAGGAGGGCCCGACCGACCTGGTTCGCCCACGGGCCGGCCTTCGTCCACTCGGGGGCCACGAGCTTCCCGCCCGGCGGTATCATGCTCCCGACCAGGGTGGAGACGCGGATGCCCGTGTCCAGGTCCTCCAGGTCGTAGACGCGCCAGCCGCCGCCGTCTCTGCGGACCCACCAGCGCATACGGACGAGGACGTCGTCGTTGCGATGGCGGGCAATGACGACCGCCTCGTCGGGGGCGTCGGCGAGGAACTTGACGGAGCGGATCTCGGTGCGCTCCCATTGCAGGAGCTGCTCCGGCCTGGTCAGTGCCTGCAGGAAACTCTGGGAGAAGACGGCGTGCATGGCCTCTTCCTCGCGCGCGTCGATCCCGGGCAGCAGGCCGGCGCGGCGGAACTCCTTCAACATCCGCCGCGTATCGAGGTGGGCGGCGAGCTGGTCGCGGTCGCGCGCCCGCAGGGCTCCGCCCAGGCGGTCGAAGAAGACGCGGAACGACTCGGCGTTGTCGCCGGCCGGGGCTTCTACCTTGACCTCGGCCTTGGGGCGGAACGCCTCGGCGACCTCCTTTCGCAACGCCGGCTCGATCTGCCGCAACGCTAGCTGCCGCAACGCCAACTCGTTCTGCACGGGGCGCGGTGGCCGAGCCCAGCGCATGAGCGGGAGGTAGACGAGGAACCACCCGGTCAACATGGCGGCGATGCCGCCGGATAGGGCCAGCAGCACAACGGGCCAGCGGCGCTGGTGCATGATTTCCTCGGTCAGAGGGACAGCTTGCGGGAGGGAAAGTATGGAGTCATTCTCGGCGACAGCCACAGTCCCCACAAGGGGTAAAATAGGGGGTTTCAGTGCGGCAATCCGAACAGGAAGTAGACGAGGCAGAGCCCGGCAAGGGCCAGCGCCCCGCCCTTCCGCCGGCGGGTAGGCTTGCGGGCGGCAATTTGGACTGGCTCGAACCGGATACGCGAGGTACAGTGAATCTGAGGCGCTTTCCTCCGCGCACCCCATCGAATGCCCTGCCCTGTTCCGGGAGGGAAGCTCCGGGTTCCCTCCTATTGCCCATTTGTTCCCGCCAAAGCAAACGCTCTTCCCGTCCCGCTGGCTTTGGTGCGGAAGGTGAGGACAGGTCACCATGGAAGCGCCCGCGCGCGAGTCCCGGCCGATCCAGACTCGGCTCGGTCTGTGGGACACGACGAGCATCATCGTCGGGATCATCATCGGCGTGGGCATCTACGCAACGCCGGCGAACGTCTTCAACTACGCGCCGGGGCCGTGGTGGGCGCTGGGCGTCTGGGTCCTGGGCGGCCTCCTCTCCCTCGTCGGCGCGTTCTGCTTTGCGGAGTTGGCAAGCACCTACCCGCGCTCCGGCGGCGAGTACGTCTACCTGACGCGCGCCTACGGCTCGCCGGCGGGCTTCCTGTTCGCCTGGGCGCAGCTGGCCGTGATCCGCACCGGCGGCAGCATCGCCGCCCTCGCTTACCTCTTCGCCTTCTACGCCGGCAAGCTGTGCAACTTCGACCCCGCGTGGCGCACCGCGGCGACGGCGGCGCTGGCGGCCCTCGCCATCGGCGTCCTCACCCTGGTCAACGTCCTGGGGGTGCGCCTCGGCAAGGGCACGCAAAACTTCCTGACCGTCACGAAGCTCGGCGGCCTCGTCGTGATCCTGCTGGCCGGCCTCTTCTGGGCGAACCCGTCCGCGCCCGCCGTGGTCGAGGGCCAGGTGGTCAGCGCCGGCCAGGACAGCCTGACCGTGCGCACACCGTCCGACGGGGCGTTCGTCGAGCAGAAGGTGGCCCCGGGTGCCCGCGTCACTGTGGACGGCAAGGACGTGAACGACCAGGGTCAGCCGTGGCGCCTCGCCGATCTGGCGCCGGGCGTGAAGGTGAAGTTGCTGAGCAGCGCGTCCGACCCGGACCGCGGCGCGGTGCGCATCAAGGCCTCGACCGACAGCCTGCTGGGGGCGCTGGCCGTGGCGATGATGCTGGTGCTCTGGACCTACGCGGGCTGGCACGAGGCGGCGTACGTCGCCGCGGAGGTCGAGAACCGTCGCCGCAACCTGCCGCTGGCCCTGATCCTGGGCACGGGCGCCGTGATGGTCCTCTACCTGCTGGTGAACGCCGCCTACCTCGCCGGCCTGGGGTACGAGTCGGCCGCCGACTCGCCGACGGTCGCCGCCGACGTGCTGGGGCTTTTGCAGTGGGGGAGGTGGGCGTCCGCCGACCGCGTGATGGCGGTGCTGGTGATGCTGTCGGCGCTGGGCGCGATCAACGGCATGATCTTCACCAGCTCGCGCATCTACTCGGAGCTGGGGGCGGACCACCGCCTGTTCGCGCCGCTGGCGAAGTGGAGCCGCCGCTGGGGCACGCCGGTGCGCTCGCTCGTGGTGCAGGCCGTCGTCAGCGTCGCCATGGTCGGGGTGGTCGGCCTCTGCTTCAAGGGCCAGGACGGCTTCGAGACGCTCGTGAAATGCACCTCGCCGGTCTTCTGTTTCTTCTTCCTGCTGACCGGGGCGGCGCTGATCGTGCTGCGTTTCAAAGATCGCACCATCGAACGGCCGTTCGTGACGCCCGCTTACCCGCTGCTGCCGCTGCTGTTCTGCGCCTTCTGGGGGTTCATGCTCTACGGGAGCGTCCGGTACGCGCCGCTGGAGGCGGCGGTGGGACTGGGCATCCTTCTGGCCGGCGTGCCGCTGTACCTGCTGTCGCGCGGCTGGGAGCGGACAGGGCCCCAGGGGACGTTCGAGCCGCTGAAGTCTCTGGCCCGCGACGAGGGCAGGCAGTTCAGCCAGTGTTGAGCAAGTTCACGGCGGCCCGAGTTTATACTCAACGCGGGATAACCTGACACAAGCCCGAATGACACAAGCCCGAAGCGCAAGCGAGGGATCTCCTCGCTTGCGCTTCGGGCTTGTGTCAAGAAGCGCCAGCGAGGGCACCCCTCGCGCTGCCGCGCGGGGAAGCGGATTTTCTATTGACTTTCGCCAAACGGGCGTCACGATGGAGGAAAGGGTGCGTCCCGACGCGCCTTTCCCACCACCACCATCCCACCATGAGGCCAGGGGGGCCTGAGCGCCATGCTCGAACTTTTCACGGGAAGAAAGTCCTCGGATTGTACCGGCGTATCGCGTCGCGAATTCCTCCGGGTCGGCGGCCTGTCGGCCCTGGGCCTGTCGCTGCCCGCGTTCTTCCGCCTGCAGGCACAGGCCGCGGCGGCAGAGGCCGCGCCGCGCCGCCGGGCCGTCAACTGCATCCTCCTGTGGATGCAAGGCGGCCCCAGCCACATCGACACGTTCGACCCCAAGCCCGACGCCCCGGCGGAAGTCCGCGGGGACTTCGGCACCATCCCGACGCGCCACCCCGGCGTGCGCGTCTGCGAGCACCTGCCGCTGCTCGCCCGCCAGTTCGACAAGCTGAGCCTGATCCGCGGTCACGACCCCAAGAACGGCAGCCACGGCGTCGCCGACCACCTGATGATGTCCGGGCGGCCCTTCAACCCCGCCATGGCCTTTCCGTGCTACGGCTCGGTCATCGCCCGCGAGCGCGGTTACCAGAACGGCCTGTTCCCGTTCGTGCAGCTCGGCCGCAACATCGACCGCCGTTTCAACGGCGGCGTCGCCGGCTTCCTCGGCGACCAGTACAACCCGTTCGAGGTCCACGAAGATCCCAGCTCGCCGGCGTTCCGCGTCCGCGACCTGAGCCTGCCGCCCGGCCCCGCCGCCGACCGCCTGCGCCGCCGCCATGCCATGCTCACCGAGGTGGACCGCCCGCGCAGCGAGGCCGAAGGCCCCGCCGCCCCCGCCGTCCAGGCGCGCGATGCCTTCTACGAGCGGGCCTACACGCTCATCACCTCGCCGGCCGCCCGCCGTGCGTTCGCCATCGACCAGGAGCCGGCGCGGGTGCGCGAGGGCTACGGCCGCAACTCCCTCGGCCAGTCGTGCCTGCTGGCGCGACGGCTGATCGAGTCGGGCGTGCATTTCGTGACGGTGACCGACGGCGGCTGGGACACGCACCAGAACAACTTCCGCAGTCTCAAGGACCGCCTGCTGCCGCGACTCGACCGGGCCTACGCGGCGCTGCTGCAGGACCTGCACGACCGCGGCCTGCTGGACAACACGCTGGTCGTGTGGTTCGGCGACTTCGGCCGCACGCCCAAGGTCAACCCGTCGGCGGGCCGCGACCACTGGGCAACCGCGGGCGTGGCCTGCATGGGCGGCGGCGGCGTCAAGATGGGCGAGGTCGTCGGCGCGACCAACGCGCAGGGCGAGGTCGTCGTGGACGGCCGCGTGACGCCGCAGGATCTGGCGGCGACGATTTACCACGCGCTCGGCATCCCGCTGCACACGTGGTATCGGGCGCAGGAC
>JBBRPS010000011.1:0-34699 GCA_038227745.1 Gemmatales bacterium
CAGATCCCGCTACGCGGGGGGCGAGCGGGTGAGCCAGATCCGCTGCGCGGGGCCCGCGCTCGCCCCCGCGTAGCGGGATCTGGCTCACCGCTCGCGGCTAAACGAGGTTCGCGATCAACTGTTCGGTGAGGGAGGCGGTGTTGCCGTCGCCGCCGAGGTCGCGCGTCAGGCCGCGCTTCGCTTCCAGGGTACGCACCACCGACGCCTCGATGCGCTTCGCCGCCTGCGCCTGGCCGATGTGCTCCAGCAGCAGCGCCGCGGAGCGCAGCAGCGCGATCGGGTTCGCGAGCCCTTTGCCGGCGAGGTCGGGGGCGCTGCCGTGGACCGCCTCGAACACCGCGTAGCGGACGCCGATGTTCGCCCCGGGCACCAATCCCAGGCCGCCCACCAGCCCCGCACACAGGTCGCTGATCACGTCGCCGAACAGGTTCTCCATCACCAGGACGTCGAACCGCGTCGGGTCGAGCGCGAGCTGCAGGCAGAGCGTATCGACGTGGGTCTCCTCGAACTCGAGGAACGGGTAGTCGTCGGCGACGGCGCGGGCGGTGTCGAGGAACAGGCCGTCGCTCATGGGCAGGACGTCGGCCTTGTGGCAGAAGGTGACGCGGCGGCGGCCCTGGTGGCGGGCCAGCTCGAAGGCGTAGCGGACGATGCGCTCGGCGGCGCTGCGCGTGATGATGCGCAGCCCCTCGACCACGCCGGGGACGACGTAGTGCTCGAGGCCGGAGTACAGGCCCTCGGTGTTCTCGCGGACGACGACGATGTCCACATCCTTGTAAGGGAGGGTGATGCCGGGCAGGGTGCGCACGGGGCGGACGCTGGCGTACAGGTCGAGGCCCTGGCGGAGGCGGACGTTGATGGAGCGGAAGCCCTCGCCGATGGGCGTGGTGCAAGGGCCTTTCAGGGCGACGCGGTGCTTGCGGATGAGGTCGAGGGTGGCCGCGGGGAGGGGGTCGCCGAACTTCTCCATGGCGCCGACGCCGGCGTGGGCCTCGACCCAGTCGATGCGGGCGCCGGCGGCGGCGACGACGGCCTGGGTGGCCGCCATGACCTCGGGGCCGATGCCGTCGCCGGCGATCTTGACAACGGGTGTCACGGTGTCCGGTCCTGCAAGGGAGGGTCGGGAGAGACTGTGGGCACTGTCCAGTGTAGCGGCAGATTTGCGGAAAGCCCACCCGTTGCAACGGGTGGGCTTTGGGGGAGACGGCTTTGGAGTGCGGCGCTCGGCGCCGCTTTCTCTCTTTCTTTTTTTGCTCGCGGGCCTTGGAGGGCAGAAAAGAAAGAGAGAAAGCCTTGGAGGGCAGAAAAGAAAGAGAGAAAGCGGCGCCGAGCGCCGCACTCCAAAGCGCGCCGTCCGCTTGCAGGTGGTCTCAGATGCGGCGGAACTGCCGGTCGAGGTCGTGCCGGCTGAACAGCAGCGCCGTCGGCCGGCCGTGGGGGCAGTGGTGCGTGTCGTTGGCCAGCTCGCGCTGGGCGATGAGCGCACTGATCTCCTCCGGCGTCAGCGGGTCGCCGGCCCGCACCGCGGCATGGCAGGCCATGAGACTCAGCAGATCGTTGAAGAGCTGTTCGCGCGTCGGCGGGCGGTCCTTGCTGGCCAGGTGATCGACGACGGCCTTGAGGATCGCCTGTGGCGGCCGGTTGCCGAGGATGGCGGGGTAACTGGTGACGAGGAGCGTGTTGCCGCCGAACGCCTCGACGCCCAGGCCCAGATCGGCGAGGGCGGCCCGGTGCTCCAGCGCCCGCGCGGCCTGTTCGGCGGTGACCTCGACCGGCTCGGGGATCAGGAGCGGCTGCGCCTCCAGGGTGCCGTTGCCGATGCGGCGCTTGAGGTGCTCGAACAGGATACGCTCGTGCAGGGCGTGCTGGTCGATGACGAGCATGCCCTCGGCCGTCTCCAGCACGAGGTAGGCGTTGTGCAGCTGGATCGCCTTCACGGGTGCCGCCAGCGCTCGCGAGACGGCGGCCTGCTCCTGCGGCGGCGCGGCGGGCGCGGGGCCCGGCGGCGGAGCGCCCACGGGAGCGGGCGGGCTCGGCGGGGCAGGGAACACCGGCGGCGCGGTGAGCGGCGTGTAGCCGGGCGCGACGCGCGGCTCGAACCACGGCAGCGATTCCTGCGGCGCCGGCACCGCCTGCGGGGCGTCGAGCGTGGACGTCACCTTCAGGCGAGCCGTGAGGTTCTCGGCGCTGAGGCGTTGCCGCACGGCCCCGTGGACGAGGCTGTACAGGGCGTGGCCGTTGCGGAAGCGCACCTCGGACTTGGTCGGGTGGACGTTGACGTCCACCTCGTCGGGCGGCAGCTCGAGGAAGAGGAACGCGACGGCATGGCGGCCGGTCATGAGCAGGCCGCGGTAGGCCTCCTGCAGGGCGTGGCCGAGGCTGCGGTCGCGGATCCAGCGGCCGTTGACGAACAGGTACTGCATCTTGGCGTTGCCGCGCTCGACGGCCGGGTCGGCGATGTAGCCGCGCAGCGTGGCGGTTCCCTGATCGACGTCCAGCGGGTAGAGGCGGTCGCGCACCTCGGCGCCGAAGAACAGGCCGAGACGGTCGAGCAGGCCCGCAGTCGCCGGCACCTCGTAGACCTGCTTGCCGTTGTGCCGCAGCGTCAGGTGCAGCTGCGGGTGGGCGAGCGCGAGGCGCGTGAACGTCTCGCACAGGTGGCCCATCTCGGTGGTCGTGGTGCGCAGGAATTTGCGACGCACGGGGGTGTTGAAGAACAGGTGGCGCACCTCGATGCGCGTGCCGGGCGAGCCGTTCCAGGCGCGGACGGGGGACAGGTCGCCGCCGTGGCAGCTCAGCTCGGCGCCGCAGGGCTGGTCGGGCGGGCGCGACTGCAGCGTCACCTGCGCGACGCCGCCGATCGACGCCAGGGCCTCGCCGCGGAAGCCGAGCGTGGTGATGCGGAACAGGTCGTCGGCGGTGGTCAGTTTGCTGGTGGCGTGGCTGGCGAAGGCCAGGGGCAGGTCATCGGGCGCGATGCCGCAGCCATCGTCCACGACGCGGATCAGGTCGGCGCCGCCCTGCTCGACCTCGACGTCGAGGCGCGTGCTGCCGGCGTCGATGCTGTTTTCGAGCAGCTCCTTGATGACGGACGCGGGCCGTTCGATGACCTCGCCGGCGGCGATCTTGGTGACGACGGAGTTCGGCAGTTGGCGGATGCGCGGCATGAGGGAAACCACGGAAAAATGGCCAGGCGAACGGCCGGCGTGAGCCGGCTGGTAGGAGCGACGTACCAGCCGGCTCACGCCGGCCGTTCGCCAAGAGCTGCCTCCTCCTTCGGCTGGAGGCCCCACTTCTTGATCTTCCGCTGCAGCACCTGCGGGGTGACGTCGAGCAATTTCGCCGCCGCCTCGACGTCGCCGTCCGCCTCCGCGAGCGCCTCGCGGATCCGGTCCTGCATCTTCCAGTCCTGGATGTTGCGGTACAGCGTCCGCTCGCCGATGCCCAGCCGCCGCGCCGCCTCCTCCCGGTTGCCGCCCGTCATCTCCAGCGTCTTCTCGGTGTAGTACCGTTCTACCTCCGCCAGCGGCCGCCCCACAAGCCCGGCAGGCCCCGTCGGGGCGCACTCGCCCCCGTCCAGGCGGCGCAGCGTGTCGCCCTCCTGCAGGTCGTCCAGGTTCAGCACGCCGTCCTGGTCCTGCACCACCATGCTCTCGATCAGGTTGCGCAGCTCGCGCACGTTGCCCGGCCAGTCGTAGCGCTCCATCGCCTTGCGCAGCGGCTCGGCGATGCGCTTGACGTCCTTGTCGTGCCGCTTGTTGAAGTCGTCGATGATGTACTGGCACAGCAGCGGCAGGTCGCCCGGGCGCTCGCGCAGCGGCGGCAGCTTGACCGTCACCACCTTGAGGCGGAAGTACAGGTCCTGGCGGAACTCGCCCTTCGTCACCGCCGCCTCCAGGTCGCGGTTCGTCGCCGACAGCAGCCGCACGTTTACCTTGATCGCCTCGTTGCTGCCGATCCGGTACACCTCCTGGTTCTCCAGCACCCGCAGCAGCTTCGCCTGCAGTGACAGCGGCATGTCACCGACCTCGTCGAGGAACAGCGTGCCGCCGTTGGCGTGCTCGAAGCGGCCCTTGCGCAGGCGGTCAGCGCCGGTGAAGGCGCCCGCCTCGTGGCCGAACAACTCGTCCTCCAGCAGATTCTCGTTCAGGGCGGTGCAGTTCATCGCCACGAAGTTTTTCTTGGCACGCGGGCTGTTGTGGTGGATCGCCTGGGCCACCAGCTCCTTGCCGGTGCCCGTTTCGCCCTGGATCAGCACCGTGGCGCTGGTCGGCGCGATGCTCTTGAGCTTCTTGATGACCTCGTGCATCCGCGAGCTGCCGCCGACCACCCCCTCGAAGCCGAACTTCTCGTCGAGCTGGCGCTTCAGCTCGCGGTTCGTCCGGCTGAGGCGGTAGAGGTCGGCCGCCTTGCCCACCCAGACGCGCAACTCGGCGAGGTTGCCCTCCTTCACCAGGTAACCGGCGGCCCCCTCCTGCATGGCCTGGACCGCGGTCTTGACGTCGCCGTGGCCGGTGATGACCAGCACGCCCACTTCGGGCAGCTCCTGACGGGCCTTGCGCAGGATCGCCAGGCCGTCCATGCCCTCCATCCTCAGGTCGGTCAGGATGACGCCGAACTCGTCAGTCTCGATCTTGCGAGCGCCGGCGGCACTGCTGGTGGCGACGACGCACTCGTAGCCGACGTCTTCGAGGGCCTCGGCTACCGTCTCGGCCCACGGAGCGTTGTCGTCGATGATCAGGACGCGGACGGGGTCCGGCGCCTTGCCGTCCGCCGAGTTGGAATGCGGGTGATCCATGCCGCTATTGTATCTCGCCCCCGCGAGCGGCACAAAGGCCGCCTCGGACAGGATGGTGGGGCAAGTTGGTAACTTGCCTGAGCGACGGCAAGTTACCAACTTGCCCCACAGGCCTGTCCCCCGGCTCTTGGCGCTCTCGAAGCGCCAGGCCGCAAACGCGCCGACGAGATCGTTAAAGTCGCTGCGACCGGCAAACCGATGCTACACGGACATTTCAACCACCCAGGACCGGAAGACCTCTTCGGCGCCGACGCGGGACAAATCTTCAGCGCGACGGGGCCTTCCCGGGGAGCGAGGCATGAGCGAAACCCAGGTGCTGCTGAGCAAGATCGCCGCCCTGCGCCAACGGCTGGAACAGGCGCAGGGCCTCATCAAGGACGCCGGCTCCGCCGCCGCGTCGCTGCTGGAGCGCGGGGCGCCCGCCGACCCCGTCGCCGCCCTCGAATTCAAGGTCGCCGCCGGCGCCCGGCAGACCTCCCTGCTCGACACCGCCCTGCGACAGCTCCCGTCCGGCGGTGACGGGGCTGCCCTGCCGGCGCAGCTCACGGCACGAGCGGCGCGGCTGCTGAAGCGCACCGGCGAGATGCTCGGGCAACTGCGGACCCTCGGCGACGACCCTCTGGTGCAGGGCGACGGCGGCGAGCCGCTGGCGACGCTGTACCGCGAGACGGCGGCGATGACTGACACCGTCCTGCGCACCGTCCAGGCTTTCCCGGAGGCGCCGAGTGCGCAGATCCGCCTGTGCGAGGGGCTGGAGGTGATTCTCGCCCTCGTCGCCGACCGGCTGGCTGCCCTCCACAGCACAGTCGGCCTGCGCCGCCGAGAGCAAAACCGCATCGACACGTTCGCCGAACTGCTGACCGCGCTGGCCTCCGGGACGGAGATGGACCTCAAACCGTTCACGGCCCTGGCGGAGGGCGTTTTCGAGAGCGCCCAGCAGGCGCAGCCGTTGCGCTTCCTGAGTGCTGCGGCGGAGGACCGTGCGCGTTACGTGGCGTGCCACGGCCTGATGACGGCCCAGGTCATTGCCCGGTTGACGCGGCACGACGCGGAGTGGCGCGGCCGGCCGCTGGAGCCGATCCTGGCCGCGCTGCTGCACGACGTCGGCATGATGAACGTGCCGGTCGCCGTGCTCGCCAAGCCCGGCGCGCTCGACGACGCCGAGCGGCGCGTGATCGAGACCCACCCGGCCCTTGGAGCGGAGCACGTGGCGCGCCTGGCGCCTGTGGCGTCCTGGCTGGTCGAGGCCACGGCCGGTCACCACGAGCGCCTCGACGGCACCGGCTACCCCAACGGGCTGCGCGACGCCCAGCTGCGGCCGCTGGTACGCTTGCTGGCGGTGTGCGACGTCTACGCGGCGTTGATGTCGCCGCGGCCGTACCGTGCCGCCCTGGAGACGCGCACCGCCCTGACCGACACGCTCCTGGCCGCGGAGAAGGGGGCGCTGGACCGCCACCAGGCCGAGCGGTTGCTGCAGCTGGCGTTCTACCCGCCCGGCTCGGTGGTGGAGCTGGCGGACGGCGCCGTCGGGGTCGTCGTTGCGACGCACGCCGGCCGGCGCGACCTGAGCACCCCCGCGCGGCCGGTGGTGGCGCTGCTGACCGACCCGCAGGGCCAGCCGCTGCCGGTGCCGGCTTATGTGGATCTCGCGGAATGCGAGGGCCGCAGCGTCCTGCGCGGCCTGGCGGCCGATCAGCGCCGCGAGTTGCTCGGCAAACGCTATCCGGAATGGATTTGAACAAGGGACCCTCGCTTGCGCTTCGGGCTTGGATGGGCGGGAGGGGGCACACAAGAACAAGGGATCCTCGCTTGCGCTTCGGGCTTGGATGGGCGGGAGGGGGCACACCAGCCCGACGCGCCAGCGAGGGAGGTCCCCCGCCGGAGGGGGCACACAAGCCCGACGCGCAAGCGAGGGACTTGTAGGGGGGAGGCCTGGATGGCCGCGGGCAATGGGAACTATCTGGCGGCGGCGCGTCACCCCTGGGCGTGCGTGCTATTCGTGCTGCCGTTGCTCGCCGTCTACGAGGTCGGCGTCGTCGCCGCGCGCCCGGCGGCCCAGGACTCCTGCCGCAACGGGGCCGACCTGTGGCTGCGTCGCTCGCTCGGGCACATCGGCCTGGCCCAGTGGTACTGGGCGCCGCTGCTGCTGACCGTGCTCCTGCTCGGCTGGGCCTGGCTGCGCCGCCGCGACCGGCCCGGCGAGTTCGTCGGCGTCTGGCTCGGCATGGTGCTGGAGAGCGCCGTCTTCGCCGTCGGACTGTGGGGGAGTTGTCACGTCCTGTTTCCGCTCCTGGAGGGGGCAGGCGTGCAGGTGCCGGCCGGCTCGGAGTGCGACCCCGGCGTCGAGCAGATCATCAGCTTCATCGGCGCCGGCATCTACGAGGAGACGCTGTTCCGCCTGCTGCTGTTCTCGGCGCTCGCGTGGCTGCTGCGGCAGGCCGAGTTCCCCAGGCCGGGGGCACTGGCGCTGGCCGGGTCGCTCTCCGCCCTGCTCTTCTCGCTGGCGCACCATATCGGGCCGCAGGGCGAGCTGTTCAACGGCCAGGTCTTCCTCTTCCGCACCCTCGCGGGGCTGTATTTCGCGGCGCTGTACTACTGCCGCGGCTTCGGCGTCGCCGTCGGCGCCCACGCGGGGTACGACGTACTCGTCGGCATCCTGCTCGAAGCGTGAGGCGGACCGAGGCCCAGCTGGGCCGCGCCGGTGGTGGGCACGAAATCCGCAGAGACGCGGTAGACGTTGAGCGCGACGCGCGGGCCGCAGCAGTGGACCAGCGGAACCGTGCCGCCGTAATAGCAGCACACCGTTCGCAACGGGACGCCGTCCGTCACGGTTACGCGCCCCACGAGCCGCAGCGGGGCGCCGTCCGTCCCGAGCCATTGCTGTGCACGGGGAGACTCGGGGACGACCAGCCAGTCACCGGCGCGCAGCCGCGAGCTGTCCAGCACGACCTCCTTGAAGCCGGCGCGCGCGGCGTAGAAATGGAAGCCCCACGTGCCGGCGTACCAGGTCGCCGCGTTCGCGGCGGTGCTCACCCGCCTCACTGCCAGCTCCGTCGCCCGCCGCTCCGCCACCGCCTCGCGGAGGTCCACGGCGTAGAAGCTCAGTCCCAGCAGCACGCCGGCCGCGGTGACGGCCGCCACCCGCCCGGAGCACTCGCGGCGGCGACAGGTGCGCGCCGCCAGCCGGCCGACGAGCAGAGTCGCCACCAGGACCATCCCGATCACGCGCCGCGCCGCCGGGAACGGCGTCAGCACGAAGTACGCCCCCACCTCCATCGCCAGCCACAGCACCAGGAACCACTCGGTCCGGCGCGGCGGCGCAGTCAGAGCGAAGGACGCGAGGCTCCCGGGTGTACCCGGAGTCAACCTTGCCGCAGGCCCGCGCCGGAGCAGTCGCCTGGCCACCGCCGTCAGTGTCGCGAGCAGGAGCAGCCCCAGCAAACGGCAGACGGGGCCACTTACTTCCATCCCCGTGCCGCCGTCCTGTCCCGGTACACAGGCCGTGAGGACGTAACCGGTTAGCGCCGCCGCCCCGGCGATGAACACGACTTGTCCCGAGAAGCCCAGGGCCGCCAACCCGAGCAGTGCGGTCGCTGGCGCCAGCCCGCCCGCCACGTTCAGCATGGCCCGGAAGAGCGGGCCGACACGGTCCAGCAGCGGCTCGCCCGGCTGCGCCAGGTTGCACAGCAAATGCGACTGCCCGTGCCGCACGGCGACGAACACCTCCCAGCCCGCGAACAGCAGCAGGGCCACGCCGGCCGCGAGGATTCCCAGCCGCAGTCGCCGGAACAGCGTTCCGTACAGAAGCAGCAAGGGCGGCGTCACGACGGCGGTGTACTTCGTCTGCATCGCCAGCCCCGCGATCGCGCCGGCCAGGAGGGCGGTCCGCGCGCTTCCACGGTCCGCGGCGCGCAGGAACAGGGCCAGGGCACAGAGGCTCAGGCTCAGGGCCGGCACGTCGAGCATCAGGTTGAAGGCGGGCAGCAGCCACGGCGACAGCACGATCAGCAGGAGCAGCCGGCCTTCCAGTCCGCGCGCGAACCGGCGCAGCAGGGCGCGCAGCGAGAAGACGAGGACCAGGGCGAACGGCAGCAGCCACAGCTTCCACAGGAACGGGCGGTCGCCGAACAGGTGCAGTGCGACGGCCCACCAGTACGGCAGCAGCGGCGGGGCCAGGATCTCGTTGGCGGGGCGGGGCCGTCCCTTCCAGACAAGCTCGAAGCCGTAGGGCGACAGGGGGGACCGGGCGGCCTGCGCGGCGTAGGAGTAAAACGCTGCGTCGTCGATGTGCAGCGGCTTGAGGCTGTTCAGCAGCGTGAAGAGGATGGCCAGCTCGGCGCACGGCAGGATCGGACGCGACCAGGGCTGCGGGCGGTTGGAGGCCTGGAGAGGTTGGGGAGCGGGGGTCATGGGCTTTCCGTGCCAGGGGCCAGCGGGAACGGGCGTGGCCACCAGGGATAACCGAAACCACGGGCATGGGGCAAGAGGAAGAGATTACCGCGGCCATTCGGACCCCAGCCCGCAGCGCGAGCGGGGAGTGTCCCTCGCTCGCGCTGCGGCAAGAGCGGTTTGGGATTCGAGTGGGGGACTTATACCGAAGCGTCGGGTCGAGCTGGCGAGCTGCGAATTTTGCATTTTGATGGACAAGATCGCCAACATCGGGTACTTTTTCAGGTTCCTCGTACCTCGCGGCAGAAATGAGTGGCCGTTCGTTTAGCCGCGGTTGAGCCAGATCCGCTGCGCGGCCCCGCGTAGCGGGATCTGGCTCACCCGCTCGCCGCCCCCACGCAGCGGGATCTGGCTCAACCGCGGCTAAACGGCTACAGATTTCCGCCGCCGTGTACTAGCCGAATTGTCGGGCTCAACGGCCTGACCGTCGAAGTTGTGCCTCGGTACGACCGCCACCCGCTTTCCGGGGGAGATACGATGAACCTTTCACCTGGCGCCAAGCGACAACAGTCCACCCTGATCTCTCGCCGCCGACTTCTCCAGGCCGGCGGGATCGGCGCCTTGACTCTGGGCTTACCGGGGATGGTTGCGGCGACCGTCGATGGCAATCGTGGACTTGGCGGCGGTGCCGCCGAGAAATCATGCATCTTCATCTTGCTGTGTGGCGGGCCCAGTCACCTCGATACCTGGGACCTGAAGCCCGCGGCGCCGGAGGGAATTCGTGGCCCTTACCAGCCCATTGCCACGACGGTCCCCGGCATGCGCATCAGCGAGCTTCACCCGCGTCTGGCCACGTTGACCCAGCATTTTTGTCTGATCCGGTCGATGACGCACGTCGGGAATATCAGCAACCATTTCGACGCCATGCACCACTGCTTGAGCGGCCAGGCAGGTGCGCCCGCCGACGCTCCGTACCTCGGTTCCATCCTGTCCAGGGTTCGACCCAACCAGCGCAACGTCGCGAACTACGTCTGGCTGATCCGGTGCGTCGGCGATCCCGTCTTCTGCGCCCCGAACATCGGAACGGGCGGCCACCTCGGCGCCCAACACACGCCGCTGTTCGTCGGCTCGGCAGCCAACCACCCCGCCATGCCTGGTTTCAGAGCTCCCGACGAGCTACTTACCGCGGTGGGACCCGAGCGGATGCAGGGGCGTCGTCGATTGCTCGATCGCCTGATTCCCACCGACAGCCCAGGCGACGGAAATCGACTCACGAGAGAATGGCAGGATCTACACCGGCGGGCCTTCGATTTGGCGAACGGTCCGGGAGGACGCCAGGTTTTTGAGCTCGAACGAGAGCCCGCGAGGGTGCGCGACCGCTATGGACGTCATCCCCTGGGACAAAACCTGCTGCTGGCGCGCCGGCTCGTCGAGGCGGGAGTCGGGTTCGTCACCGTCAATGGCTGGACGGGCACGGCTCCGGGGGCAGGGGGCGGACCACCCAGCTCGAGCTGGGACATGCACGGCGGCGAAATGGGCATGGGCAATGCCTTCGGCACCGGTTCGTACGGCATGGGCTGGTGCTTGCCGCGGCTCGATGAAGCCCTGTCCGCGTTGCTCGTCGATCTCCAGGAACGCGGCTTGCTTGAGCGCACCCTGGTGGTGGTGACCGGAGAGTTTGGCCGCACGCCGCGAATCAACGCGCCCGGTGCCAATCCAGGGCGCCAGCACTGGCCCTCGTGCTATTCTGCCATCCTTGCCGGCGCCGGCATTCGCGGCGGTATGGTTTACGGCGAGTCTGACCGGATCGGCGCGTACGTGAAGGACAAGCCGGTGCGCCCCCAGGACCTCGGCGCCACGATCTACCACGCCCTGGACGTCCCGCTCGATCTTCGCCTGGGCAGGGACGGCTTCACCCGTCCAATCACCACGGGCCAGCCGCTCCTGGATCTGTTCGGATAAGCTCGTCCTGTAAGGCGAGCGGCAGGAGAAACGCTCCCTGTAGGACGGGTCTCCCGACCCGTCCTCTCGCGGACAGGACGGGTCGGGAGACCCGTCCTACAGCCTGTTTTCTTTCGCCGCTCGCCCTATGGGCCGATCAGCGGGCCTGAAATAATCCTCCCTCTGAAGCACGGGACACGGAACGCTCGGGCGGCGCAACGCCGCCCACGGTGCAGGGCACCGAGCTAGACCTGGGCCCCGGGGCCTGCCGGCTCACGAAGTCCGGCAGACCTGTTCTACCGCCCGCCGACGCCGCCGCAAGCGACTGCCGCGGGCATCAAGGAGACGAGTCCGTGGAAGCGGTTTTGAGCAGACGTCGCGAACGCATCCAGTCGGCGCAGCGCTGCGGCCAGGTGGAGCACGGCTCGGCGCTGGGGCGCAACCCGAAGCCGTGGCCGCCCGAGGCGTAGACGTGCAGCTCAGCCGATACGCCGGCCTTCCTCAGGAACAGGTCCATGATGATGCTGTTGTCGGCGGAGATCGGGTCGTTGGCGGCGTGGACCAGGAACATCTGCGGACTGTCCTTGGTGACGCGGATGTCCGGCGCCAGCTCGCGCCGGTCCTTGCCCAGCAGGTAAGCGGGGTAGACCAGCACCGCGAAGTCGGGGCGGCAGCTCACCTTGTCGATTTCATCGACCGGCTCGTAGGCCCGTTTGTCGAAGTTGGTGGCGGTCCAGGCGGTCAGGTGGCCGCCGGCCGAGAAGCCGAGCATCCCGATGCGCTTCGCGTCGAGGCTCCACTCGCCCGCCTTGCTGCGCACCAGGCTGACGGCCCGCTGGGCGTCCATCTGCGCCTGCGGCGGCGCGCCCTTCCCGCCGGACCGGCGCGGCACGCGGTACTTGAGGAGGATGCCGGTGACGCCGACCGAGTTGAGCCAGCGCGCCACCTCCTCGCCCTCCAGGTCCCAGGCGAGGATGTTGTAGCCGCCGCCCGGCGCGATCACGACCGCCGCTCCGGTGTCCTTGTCCTTCGTCGGCCGGTAAACCGTCAGCGTCGGCCGCGTGACGTTCGCGACGATCGTCAGCGGCCGCGCGCCTGGCTTCGACGGGGTTACCTTCTCCGGGCCGACCGCGCCCGTCTCGCCGGGCGCCTTGCCGGGCCAGACGTCGAGCGTCAGGGGTTTCTCGGGCGCCTGCGCCGTCAGCCGGCCTCCGGCGAAGACCAGGACGGTAAGAAGGAGCACGTGTCGCATCAGTGAAGATCTCCCGGGGAGAGGCTGCGGAGTCGGGCCGGTCCCGACGTGGGGCCCGGCATGGCCGGCCGCCTCCCAGGCGCGATTGTAGGTGCGGCGGGTGCGGACTTCCACGCGGCTTGCGGCCCCCGACGTCAGCGGAGAGACTTCCCCGAAACGTCGAGCACCTGCGCGTTGGACGTGGCGTTCCCGAAGTGGGTGAAGTCGCGGAAGGCCCACACCACTCGTTTGTCGCGCGTGATTTCGATGACCTGCGGGTTCGCCTTGCCCGCGTGGCAGTTCCCCACACGGCACCCTGGCGCCCCGCTGTCCTCGAGCGCGGCCCGAAAAGGATCGACGAGCATCCCCCGAGGTCCGCGCCAGGTCTCAGGGGCGCCCGCGACCTGGTTCCGAGCCGTACCGGATCCTCGAACCACTCGGCGCGGGAGGCATGGGACAGGTCTTCAAGGCACGGCCGAAGTGGCTCTTCAAATTCATCGTGTTGGGCTTCCTCGCTGCCGGATGCTTGGGTAGGATACTCTTCCCCGAATGAAGGAGAGAGAGCATGGACGTGGATCCGCTGACGGAACTCACAACCCTCCAGGGCCTCCTGGAGGCCGCCAACCTCCCCGACGATACCCGGCAGGCCGCCCTCTGGTGCGTCAAGCAACTCCCCGGCCCGTGCCGGGAGTTCTCCCGCGACTACGACAGCAGGCACGGCGACGAGGTACTCCGCCTCGCCAAGGGGGCCGCACAGAAGGTGGCCGACTCCTCGGTCGCGGCTACCGTCCGGGAGCAACTGGCGGAACTCCTCGCACGCCTGGGGTTGGGGGTGGTGGACCTCGCGCCCCCGCGACCACCGGCACGCCGCCGTCGCAAGGCAGTGTGAGCCGAGAACCGCGCCGCGACCGAAGCAACCCCGTGCGTGGGGCCGGGGCCGCGGCGATGGCCGAGGATCGAGCCTTCGTTCGACATGCGGGTATGCAGCTGACGGTGCTGCGACTTCACCTCTCTCTTGCGGCATCCCCTTCCTGCTTTTCTGGCCAACAATGCGCTTGCGGACCGCCCTCCTGCGGGTTAGCATCGCGACTGTGGTCCCGGTGTCATCGGACGGACGCGCATGGTAAAATCCCTGTCAATCCCACTCTGTTTCGTCGTCATAAGCCTGCTGGCCGCGGGCGACGAGGCCGCCCAGGCGCCCGCCGAACTGACCGCGGCGGAGCGGACCGCCGCGCGCGCCCTGGCGGAACAGGCCCTCAAGGCCCGCGACCTGCTCAGGGGTAAGGTCTACCTGACGCGCATCGAGGTCTTCCCCGACAGCCGCGGGGCGAAGCGCCACGCCATCGTCACGCACTACCGCTACGACGGCGACCTGGGCATCCGCACCGCCATCGACCTCGACCGCAAAGAGGTGACCGCCGTCGAGACGATTCCGCACCTGCCCACCTCGCTCGCGCCCGAAGAAGTCGCGGAGGCCGACCGGCTCGCCCGCGCCGACCCCGTGGTCGCCAGGGCCCTCGCGCGCTACGCAGGCATGGGGAAGATCGAGGTGGACGCCGTCATCGTCTCCACCGTCATCCCGGACGACCCGCGTTTCCACCACCGCACCGTCCGCCTGGCCTTCCGCCGTGGGCGCGAGTACCTGCTCTACGCCCCCTTCGTCGAGGTCGATCTCACGACCGGCACGGTCCGGGCCGACCGCATCGCCACCGGGCATGACTGAGAAGGCCTCTTCTCCCCGCGCCCCCGAAACTGTGGCGCGGGGAGGAAGGCCCAGACACCATCGCAAGGAGCCGACGATGTCTCGATTCCGTTCCGCCGTGTGCCTGCTCGGGGTCGCGGCCGCCGTCATCGCCCTTCCCGGGGACACGTCCCCGCGCGGCGCCGCCCAGCCGGGGCGGCCAGACCTCGGCGGCAGGGCCGGCCTGGGCGGCGAGATCATCCAGGAGTACCCCGTCGGCGGCGCCATGCAGACCGCCTGGAAGGTGCGCTACGCCGTCTCCAGCCCCGGCTCGGGACTCGTGATCGCCGGCGCCTGGTTCAAGACCACGCCGCAGGCCGACTGGCTCAAGGTGCTGGAGAACGTGCGCCTGTCGGAGATCTTCGTGCCCTACAACAACGGCTCGCGCATCTACGACGTCGGCGCCCAGGGCAACTACCGCCTGCTGCGCCACACTGCCGAGGACGCCGGCCCGACCGGCAGGGTCCACGAGGGCGGCCTGGTCGTGCAGGAAATCCGCGACGCCGGCGTCCTGTGGAAGTACTACGACAAGGTCCGCCGGGCCCAGGACCTCGTCCTGTGGTCCACGCTCGGCGCGGGCAATTACAACTACCTCATGGAATACAGCTTCCGCGGTGACGGCACGATCGGCTGCCGCCTCGGTTCGACCGGCCGCAACCTGCCCGGCCACGAGACGACCGGCCACATGCACCACGCCTGCTGGCGCATCGACGTGGACCTCGACGACGCCGAGCACAACACCGTCTACCTGGTGAAGCGGCAGGAGCCAAAGGGCATGAGGCAGGCGACCGATGTCGTGACGCTGTTCAACGGCGGCGTCGAGGGCGGAGCCGCCTGGTCGCCGCAGGAGTTCACACGGCTGCGCGTCCAGGCGCGGAGGAAGAACGGGCAGGGCAAACCGATCGCCTACGAATTGATCCCGCACCGCCAGGGGACGGCCCGGCACTGGGGCGGCGGCGAGGAGTTCACCCATTACGACTTCTGGGTGACGCCCTACCGCGGCAACGAACAGCATTACATCCAGCTGCCGCGCTTCGCCGCCCAGAAGCGGAAGATCGTCGATACCGACGTGGTGATCTGGCACGTGTCGTCGGCGTACCATTTACCGCGCGACGAGGACGGCTTGTTCCTCGGGCCGAACGGCCGGGTGCAGGTGCGCGGCGTGGCGCTGGCGACGTGGTGCGGCTTCGACCTGCGGCCGCGCAACGTGTTCGACAAGAGCCCGCTGTACCCGTGAGCGGCGTTCCGAGGTGGTTTCAACCCCGTAGGAGGAGGCTCCGCCCCCCGACCTTCCCATGCGTGCGCGGCCCGGTTTCACGCTGATCGAGCTGCTGGTGGTAATCGCCATCATCGCCGTGCTGGTCGGGCTGCTCTTGCCCGCAGTGCAGAAGGTGCGTTCAGCGGCCAACCGGGCCCAGTGCCAGAACAACCTGCACCAGATCGGCCTGGCCTGCCACAACTACCACGACGTGCGCAAGGACCTGCCGCGCTACCGCCTGTGCCCGGCGCCGTGGCAGGGGGGCAACGACCTGTACTGTGATAAGCTGACATTGGCCACGATCTACACTGGCCCGAACGAGGTGTGGTGGGCGCCCTACGACAACCGCGTCGGGCCGACATCCCCGCCGGCGGCCGGCTTCGACCCGACGCGGGCGCTGCTCTGGCCCTTCGTCGAGGGCAACAAGCAGATCTTCCGGTGCCCCGACGGCATCGACATCGCACCGGGCAGCGCCACGCAGGGCCAGGCTTATCAGGTGAGTTACGGGATGAACTATGTCACCGGCGGGCCGAACGGCCGGCGCCTGAACGACCTGCGCCTGAACGACCTGACGAACGGCAACGGCAGCTCGAACATCATGCTGGTGTGGGACCACGCGAAGACGCCGGGCTGCGCCAACTCGAATGTGGTCGCCCCGCGCGGGCCGTGGGCGCCGTACACCGGGGCGGCGGCCGCGACCCACTACCCCGCCGACCGGCACGTCGGCGTTTTCAACGTCCTCTTCTGCGATGCCCATGTCGATTCCCTGACGCAGAACGACCTGCAGGATCGGATGTTCTACGCCCAGGGGCCGTGACGCAGGGGCGAGGGGAGAAACCAGCACCTGCCGCTCGCCTTACGCCGCTTCCCCTGGGGGAGCGCCGTGAGGCTGTGCCACGGGTTGGCCGCCCCCTCCCGGCGCGGCGAACCTCCCGGCAGCTGCGGGGGCGGCCAACTCGTGCCGCGCCTCCCGGCGCTCCGCCTCTCCGCCTTGGCCGCCGAACCGGGAGCCGACGGCGCCGGCGACGAGGTGCTGCACCAGGCAGGAAGTGACAAAGGGCGCCAAGGAGATGGTGTTTATCTTTCATCGACCGGCCCGCCGCCCCGATGTCGCCTTCGTCGCCTACGACCGGATCACGACCCCCGCCGTCCCGGCCACCGACCCGTCCGAGTGGGAGGTAGTCCCGAACCTGGCGGTGGAAGCGATCAGCCCTCACAACACTGCCGAGGAGGTCCTGGTGAAGATCCAGGACTATTTCGACTGCGGAGTCGAGTTGGTCTGGGTGATCTACCCGCGCCAGCGCTGGATCTACGTGTACGAGTTGCCGACCCAGGTTCGCATCCTGCGCGAGGCGGACGAACTCGACGGCGGGAAGGTGTTGCCCGGTTTTCGCCTGGGCATCGCCGCCCTGTTCGCCGCCCTGGTCAAGCCGACAACCTGAGGGCAGACTTCGTCCCCCGTCGTCGCCCGAGGATCCTCATCCCGCCATGAAGACAGGTTCTGCCAACTTCTGGGTCCGACTGAAGGAGATTTCGATGTTCTTCCAGGGAAGGGACGAGGTCCACAAGACCATGCGCCGGCTCGTCAAGAGGCTGGAGAAGGCGAACATCCCCTACGCCGTCATTGGGGGAATGGCCGTCAACGCGCACGGGCACCGCCGGACTACCGGTGACCTGGACGTCCTTCTCACCGCCGAGGGGTTCGCGCTGTTCCGCGAGAAGTTTGTGCCGAAGAACTACGAGACGGTCCCGAAGCGGGCGCGACGGTTCGTGGATCAGAAGAATGCGATTATCGTTGATATTCTCGTCACCGGACTGTTCCCCGGTAACGGCAAGCCTGGTCCTATCGCGTTCCCCGACCCCACGGAGGTTTCCGAAACGGTCAACGAGATCAAGGTCGCCAATCTCGTGACGTTGCTCCAGCTCAAGCTGGCCGCGCGGCGCTATCAGGATTTCGCCGACGTCGTGAACCTGATCAAGGTGCATGACCTCGATGAGTCGTTTCAGGATCGCCTTCATCCTTCGCTCCATCGTGACTACATCGAGTGCTTGGAAGAGAAGCGCCGCGAGGATGAGTACGAGGCGTGCGAAGGCGAACCGCCGCCGGAGTGACCGGACGTCCTCGTCCGGACAGAGCAAAGAACTCCGTAAAGGATAATCGCTCATGCAAACCTTCATCGTCGCCTGCCCCCACTGCCTGTCCAGGCTGCAGCTACCGCCAGCACCAATGGCGGAGACAACGCTGCGCTGCCCGAAGTGTGACAAGGTCTTCTCCGTTCGGCCGCCGGAACCGCCCGCGCTCCCATACTCGCTCCCTGCGGTGCCGACCGTTCCTCCTCCTGCCCTCGGTGAGACGGTGCCGCAGGCCGTGCCGCCCCAACCGGCCGGCGCGCTTGCCTTGCCCCCCGCAGCGTCCGGGCCTGTCACCGGCGAAACCATTGACCACATGCTCGCCGCGGCCGCTGGGCCGGGAGAGTCCCGCCTCAAACCCGTGACGGTGTGTGACCAACCCCTCGCCGCCCCCGTCGCGCCCAGAAAGGCCCTGCCACTTGTCCCCGGCTACGAAGTCCTCGACGAGTTGGGCCGCGGCGGCATGGGCGTGGTCTACCGGGCGCGGCAGCTCAGCCTCAAGCGCGACGTCGCCCTGAAGATGATCCTGGCGGGCGACGCCGCCGGCGACGAGCAACTGGCCCGCTTCCGCACCGAGGCCGAGGCGGTCGCCCACCTGCACCACGCCAACATCGTCCAGATCTTCGAGATCGGCGAGTGCGAGGGCCGCAGCTTCTTCTCGCTGGAATTCATCAGCGGCGGCAGCCTGGCCGGGCGGCTCAAGGAGGGCCCGCTCCCCCAGCGCGAGGCCGCCCGCCTCATCGAGATCCTCGCCCGGGCCGTCCAGCACGCCCACCAGAAGGGCGTGATCCACCGCGACCTCAAGCCCGCCAACATCCTCCTGACCGAGGACGGCATCCCCAAGATCACCGACTTCGGCCTGGCCAAGCGCTTCGAGGAGCAGGGCGAGGGCCGGACGCGCTCGGGCGCGATCATGGGGACGCCCGGTTACATGGCCCCCGAGCAGGCCCTCGGCAGGTCGCACGACATCGGCCCCGCCGCGGACGTCTACGCCCTGGGCGCCGTCCTCTACGAACTCTTGACCGGCCGGCCCCCCTTCCAGGGCCTGGCCCTCCTGGAAACCCTGCAGCAGGTGATTCATGGGGAGGTGACGCCCCCCTCGAGATATCAGCCGAAACTCGACCGCGACCTCGAAACGATTTGCCTCAAGGCCCTGGCGAAGGAGCCGCAGCAGCGCTACTCCTCGGCCCTGGCACTGGCGCAGGACCTGGAGCGCTACCAGGCCGGCGAGGCGATCCTGGCCCGCCGCGAAGGGGCGCTGCGCCGCCTGGGCCGCAAAGTGCGCCGCCACCTCGCGGCCACCCTCACCGCCGCCGTCCTCCTCCTCATCGCCGGGGCTGCCGCCTTCGTCTTCCTCGGCGCCAGCACGACGCGCCAGGTCAGCGCCCTGATGACGCAAGTCGAGGCCGGCCTCGACGCCGACGCCTGGCCCGCCGAGCACCGCGACCACCTGGAGAAACTGCTCGCCGAGCTGGAGCGCCTCGACGCCGACCAGGCCGCCGTGCTGCGCCAGCGCCTGCACGAGCGCTTCGCCCGCAAAATCGTGGACAGCCTGCGCACCGCCCGGCTCACCCCCGACGACGTCCGGCGTGCCGAGGCGGACGTCGCCTGGCTGGCCGGGCGCGACGGGCCGAAGGCGGCGCACCTGCGGGGCAGCCTGCGCGACCGGCTGGCGCAGTGGCAAGAAGTCTTCGACGTTCGGGGGCCGTTCGACGGGCTGGCCCGGGTCTTCGCCCCGGAGTTGGTCACGGTCAAGGGGCCGCATCTGCTGCCCGTCGTGCTGCCCGAGCTCGGCGGCCCCGTCTCGTCGCAGCCAGTCGTCCCGACTCGCGTCGGCAGCCGCGGCGCCGTCCAGTTGGAGGCCGAGTTCGATCCGTCCTGGCAGGAGGCGGCCGAGATCGGCCTCGCCCTGAACCATCAGCCAGCCCACCGCGGCTTCGTCCACCGCGTTTCCTTCTCGCCCGACGGCAAGCTCCTGTACAGCGCCGGCCGGGACCGCACCGCTCGCGCCTGGGACGTCGCCACCGGCCGCGAGGTGCTGGCGCTGCGCGACCACGCCGATGGCGTCACCGGCCTGGCCCTGTCCCCGGACGGCAAGGTCCTCGCCACCGCCATGTACAACGGCGGCATCACCCTTTGGGACGCCGTTACCGGGCGGAAGCTCGCCGGTCCCCGGTACGCCACCGCCATCTGCCTGGCTTTCTCCGCCGACGGCAAGCGCCTCGCTTCGGGGCACTGGGACAGGAGTGTCGGCGTGTGGGAGACGGCTACCCTCAAGCAGCTCATGCTCCTGAAGGACCACCCCGACCGTGTCGTGACCGTCGCCTTCGGCCCCGACGACGACGCCCTGACCGCCATCACGGAGAAAAGGACGGTCGCGGTCTGGGATCTGAGAACGAGGAAGGCCCGGTCGGTGCGGGCCAATACGGGCAAGACAAGGTGGCACGCCTTTGCCCTGTCGCCCGACGCCCGCACGCTGGCCCTGGCGGGGAGCGAGCGGAACCTCCTGTGCGACCCGGCCACCGGCGAGGTGAAGGGAACCTTCCTCTCCGGCCAGGAGCAGGCGCTCCTGGCATTCGCCGCGGACGGCCGGCAGCTCGCCGCCTCGGCCAACAACATCCTGCGCGTTACCTCCGTGCCTGGGGGGGCGGCCGACGAAGGCCAGCTCCTCGACGAGCGGACTCCCATCACCGCCCTGGCTTTCGGCCCCGGCGGCGACGTGGTGGCCGCCGGCTTGCTCGATGGCCAGGTCGTCCTGTGGGACGTTCACCAGAGGGCCGCGCGCTGGCGCCAGGGGGCGCAGGGCTACGTGTTCCTGCTGGCCTCCAACCTCACCGAAGAGATCGTGAAGGCCGAGGAGGGCGCGGCGCGGGGGACGCCGACGCAGAACCGCTCCGCCTCCTTCGCCGACGCCCGCGCTCGCCACGCCGCCTTCGAGATGCGCCTCCTGCGCAACGGCGTGCTCCTGCAGAAGCAGGCGGTCCGGCTGCCGGCCGGCCCGCTGCACCTGCTCGCCCGCCGCGCCGGCGACCGCCTGGAGTTCCAGGTCGGCCGCGGCCAGGGCCTTGTCTTCCATGACGTGATCCCCTTCACCGGCGGAGAGGCGGCGGTGTTCGGCGTCCACTGGCCGCGGAGCGCGGGGCTGACACGCTTGCGGGCTACGGCCCAGGCGCTGCCGCCGGCACCTAGTTCCCTGGAGCAGGCCGACGACCTGTTCGAGAAGGAGCGCTACCGCGACGCGCTGGCGCTGTACCAGCGGCAGGTCGCCGCCGACCCGGCCATCGAGCAGGAGGCGCGATGCAAGGCGGGGATGTGCCTGGCCCAGCTCAGCCGCCTCGACGAGGCGGCGCAGCAGTTCGTTCCGCTCGTCGGCGGCGAGGGCGAGCGCTGGCCCCTTATCGCCGCCTGCCAGCTCTTGATGATCCATCTCCGGCAGAAGAAGCTGGACGACATCGATACCCTCCTGACCACCCTTGCGACCCGCTTCAGTCGGGAGCAGCTGGCGGCGTACGTGCCGGCTCAGCTGCGCCAGGGCATCCTGCGTCACACCGAGGTACCGGCGACGGAATTCCTCCTGGCGGACGCGGCGGCGGTGCGCCGGGCCGAGCAGGCGCTGGCGGTCAGTCGCCTCTTCGAGGAGGCGCTCCGGACCTACTGGGACCGCTACTACCTCGGCCGGCTGTGCTGCGCGGCGGGGCAAATGGACAGGGCCCTGCCGCTGTTCCGGGAGTGTGTGCGGGAGAGTGAGACGGCCCTCTCCGCCCAGGGCAGGGGCGGGGCGGAGCTCATCTACCCGTTACGCCACTACGCCTGGCTGCTGCGGCGGACCGGGGCGGCGGAG
Source organism: Gemmatales bacterium (assembly GCA_038227745.1). Classification (GTDB taxonomy): domain Bacteria; phylum Planctomycetota; class Planctomycetia; order Gemmatales; family Gemmataceae; genus DASPXY01. Next base: position 21,330 of record JBBRPS010000011.1, read on the forward strand.
GAGGCCCTCCGGGTCGTGGACCGCTGCCTGTTCGACGAGGCTGGCCGGCTCCGCAGGGTTTCCGCGCCGGCGGGCCAACCGGAGGCCCCGGACGCCAAGGCCTGGCGCCTGATGGCCTTCCTCCCGCTCTACCTCGAACGAGCACGGGCCCACGCCGCCCTGGGGAAGTGGGACCGAGCCGAGGCGGACCTCGACGAGATGGCCCGCCTGCTGCCCGACGACAACCCCGTCTACCAGTTCCACGCGGCTTGCCTGCTCATGAAGGGCTTCCTGTGCGAACGGCGCGGCGATGCGGCCGGGGCCAAGCAGGCCTGGAAACGTGGGACGTACCCGTCGTACCTGGCGCGGCTGCCGCGGGAGGCCCGGGCGCAAGCGCCCGCACTCCCGGAGAAAGAGAGGGACGGGCTGCTGCAACACCTCATCCTGGCCTCCCTGTGCGACGAGTTACCCGACGCCGAGGCCGACAAGGCGTTCCGGATGGTCCTCGATATGCTCGGCAATGGCTCGTTCGTCTCTCAGATGATCCGGGCGATCAAGATCCACCCTTCGGTGGTGCGCGAGATGTGGCGCTCGCCGCGCGGTCGGGATGTGGCCCGGCGGATGGCCTTCCTCGACCTGGCGCCCCGCGACTACTTCCGCCACCCCATCTCGCTGTGCGCCACGCAGAAGTTTAGACAGGACCTCGTGACGGGCGAACCGTCCGCCGAGTTGGACGAACAGCTGTGGCAGACTGCCAAGGAACTCATAGAGGGAGTGGTGACGGGACGGCTCCGCAAAACGCAGGTGATCCAGATCGGTCTGGCCTACAAAGGGGTGTCCGGCGCCCTCGGCTGGGAAGGCGTGGCCCCGACGCTGGAGCCGGGCCTGCGGGGAAAGGTCGCCTACCTCCTGGGCCTGCGCTACACGCGCCTCAACCGATCCCGGGAGGCTCAGGCGTGTTTCCAAACTGCCGTCGCGGTCGCTTCCGCAAACTCGATACTCCGACGACTGGCCCAGGCGGAGCTGGACCGCGTATCACCGAAAAAGTAAGCGTGTTCCCCCGTACGTTCGAGAGATACCATGATTCGCACTCTCAGCATCACCGCGTTGCTCCTGGCTTCTGCGACGGCCCCCGCCCTGGCGGGCGAATTGAAACTCCTCCCCGCCGAAGTAATCCTCACCGGCCCGCACGCGACCCAGCGCTTGCTCGCCGTCGCGAAAGCGGCGGGCACCATCGACGGCGACGTGACGGCGAAGGTGAAGTTCGTCTCGTCCAACCCGGCCATCGCGAAGGTGGACGAGGACGGCACCGTTCGCGCCGTCGGCGACGGCCAGGTGGTCATCACCGCGACCGAGGGCAAGCGCCGGGCGACGGCCACCGTCCAGGTTCGCAAGGCCCGCGCGCCGTTCACCTGGAACTTCCGCAATCACGTCATCCCCGTGCTGACGAAGCTCGGCTGTAACTCCGGCGCCTGCCACGGCGCCCTCGCCGGCAAGGGCGGACTGAAGCTGTCGCTGCGCGGCTACGCTCCCTTCGACGACCATTTCGTCCTGACACGCCAGGCGCTCGGCCGTCGCATCAATCGCCTGGAACCATCGCACAGCCTGTTCCTGCGCAAGCCGACGCTCGTCCTCTCGCACGGCGGCGGCCTGAAGCTGGAACCCGACTCGTTCGAGTACCAAATCCTCGCCGACTGGATCGCCTCCGGAGCGCCGGGGCCGTCCGCGGACGACGTGCGCATCCGGCGCCTCGAAGTCTTCCCATCCGCGGCGACGCTAAAGCCGAAGGATACACTGCAGGTGATCGTTCGCGCCTGGTACGGCGATGGCCATTCCGAGGACGTGACGCGCTGGTCGCGGTTCAGCAGCAGCGAGGATCTCGTCGCCACCGTCAGCGAGGACGGCCAGGCACGCGTTGCGGGCCACGGCGAGGCGGCGATCAGCGTCGGCTACTCCAACCTCGTCGCCAACTGCCGCATTGCCTCGCCGCTGCCGAACCAGATCGATCCCGCGGTGTTCGCGAAGTCGCCGCGGCACAACTACATCGACGACCTCGTGCTGAAGAAATTGCAGGCGCTGCGCATCCCGCCGTCGGGACCGTGCAGCGATGGCGAATTCATTCGCCGCGCTTACCTCGACGCCGCCGGCATTCTGCCGACGCCGGAGGAGGTGCGCAGGTTCCTCGCCGATCCCGCGCCCGACCGCCGCGCGAAGCTGATCGACGCCCTGCTGGCGCGGCCGGAGTTCGTCGATTACTGGGCGTACAAATGGTCGGACGTGCTGCTGATTTCCAGTCGCAAGCTGCCGCAACCGGCGATGTGGGCGTTCTACCAGTTCGTGCGCCAGAGCGTCGCCGACAACAAACCGTGGGACCGCTTCGCCCGCGAGATCCTCACGGCGCGCGGCAGCAACCTGCGCAACGGCGCCGCCAACTACTTCGTGCTGCACAAGGACGTCACCGACCTGAACGAGACGACTGCGGTGACGTTCCTGGGCATGTCGGTGACGTGCTGCCGCTGCCACAACCACCCGCTGGAGAAGTGGACCCAGAACCAGTACTGGGGGATGGCAAATCTCTTCGCTCGCGTCGGCCTGAAGAACGGCGACCGGCCCGGCGAGGTGGCGGTGCAGTCGCTGCCGGACGGCGAGGCGCTGCACCTGCGCCGCGGCGTCGCCATGCCGCCGACGCCCCTCGACGGCAAGTCCCTCGCGCTCGACAGCCCGACCGACCGCCGGCAGCACTTCGCCGACTGGCTGACCGCGCCCGACAACCCGTACTTCGCGAAGGCGCTGGTCAACCGCGTCTGGAAGAACTTCCTGGGCCGGGGATTGGTCGAGGCCGAGGACGACTTGCGCCAGACCAACCCGCCGAGCAACGCCGAATTGCTCGACGCGCTGGCGAAAGATTTCGTCGCCCACAAGTACGACGTCAAATACCTGATCCGCACGGTGATGCGCTCGGCGGCGTACCAGCGGACCGCGCAACCGCTGCCGGGCAACGCGGCGGACGACCGCTTCTATTCGCGCTACCTGATCCGCCGCCTGCCCGCGGAGGTGGTGCTGGACGCCTATGCCCACGTGACCGGCGTGCCGCTGGTGTTCGACCAGGTCGCGGTCGGCGCGTCGGGCGGCACGGCGGCGACGGCGGCCTACCCGCCGGGGACGCGGGCGCTGCAGTTGCCCGACGCGCTGGTGGTGTCGAAGTTCCTCGACGCCTTCGGCCGGCCGGAGCGCATCCAGACGTGCAGCTGTGAGCGGCAGCAGGAGGCGACGGTTGGGCAGGCGCTGCACCTGAACAACGGCAAGACGCTGAACGAGCAGCTGCGGGCGAAGGACTCGCGCGTGGCGCAGTGGGCCAAGGAGAAGGTGGGCGACGAGGAGGCGGTGCGGCGCGTCTTCATGCTGGCGCTCTGCCGCGAGCCGACCGCGGCGGAGCTGCGGCGCTTCACGGGGCTGATGGCGGAAGGAGCGCGCGACCCGCAGACCACGCGCCGCGAAGTGCTGGAGGATCTGTTCTGGGCGGTGCTGACGGGACGAGAGTTCCTGTTCAATCGGTGAGAGGTGAACATGAGTACGGAGATTGCGACGGAACACCCGCATGTCGTCCGCAAGCCCGGCACCTGCGGCGGATCACCGATCGTCCGGGGGACGCGAATCCCGGTCCGCCTGGTCGCGCAGCTGTGGAACTCCGGCGACACGGTCGAGGAGATCGTGCGGACCTACCCACACCTGCGCGCTTCCTGGGTTCACGACGCGATCAGCTATTACCTCGATCACCAGCAGGAGATCGACGGCGAGATGGACGCGAACCGGATCGAGAACGTGTTGGCCAGAGAAGGGGGCGTGATGGATGAGAAGGGTGTGATCCGCTTCCCTGAGGACAAGGCCAAGGATGAGCAGTGATCCGCTTTTCATCAAATTGTACCTCGACGAGGACATCCACCCGGACCTGGCGGACGCGGTCCGGGGGAAAGGATTCGATTGTCAAAGTGTTCTCGAAGCGGGGAGACTTGGGAAGACCGATGAGGAACAACTGGAGTACGCCGCCACCGAGGAACGGTGTATCCTGAGTTTCAACATCGCGGATTTCGCCGTCCTCGCCAGGGACTGGGCCAAGGCAGGCAGGCCCCATGCGGGCATCCTGGTGACCAGCCAGGTCGGCCGCAAGGCGCTGGGAGAGCTGCTGACCCGGATCGTGGCTCTGTTGAACGAGACCACAGCGGATGAGATGTGCAATGTATTTCGCTACCTGTGACTTCCGCGTAGGAAGGCCGGGGTGGGTGTCCTCCCCGCGCTGCCATAGTCGCTACCCGGTTGGTACCTCCATGAAGCTTTCTCTCCTGGCGCTGTTGGCAACCTCTCTCGCAGTGATGCCCTCCAGCCGCGCTGGTGCCCAGCAGTCGCCGAGCTACGGCCGGCACATCCGCCCCTTCCTCGCGAAATACTGCGTCGAGTGCCACAACGCGAAGAACGCCAAGGCGGGACTGGACCTGGAAACCTACAAGGGCCTCAAGGCCGGCTCCGACGGCGGCGCCGTGCTCGCGCCGGGCAAGGCCGACGAGAGCCAGGTCGTCCTGCTCGTCGAGGGCACGGACAAGCCGCGGATGCCCCCCAAAGAGGCGAAGCGCCATCCGAAAAAGGCGGAAATCGCGGTGCTGCGCGCCTGGGTGGCGGCGGGCGCGAAGGACGACAGCACCGACCTCAAGGCCGTCTTGCCCGACATCAAGCCGCGCGTCCCCACCGCCGCCCCGATCGCCGCCCTCGCCTACCGCCCCGACGGTAAGCTCCTCGCCGCCGCAGGCTACAACGAGGCGCTGCTGCTCGACCCGTCCTCCGGTGACGTCGTGGCGCGCCTGCCGGGCCAGAGCAGCAACGTGACGGCGCTCGCGTTCAGCCGCGACGGCACGCGCCTCGCCGTCGCGAGTGGGGTGAGCGGCGTCGTCGGGGAAGTGCGCCTCTACGCCCTCCCTCCGCAGGGACAGCCGACCGCCCAGCCGGAGCGCACCCTCACGGCCCATTCGGACGTGATCCACGACCTCGCCTTCAGTCCCGACGGCAAGCTGCTGGTAACGTGCAGTTACGACAAGCTCATCAAGTTGTGGGACGTGGCTGCGGGCACGGAGGTGCGCACCCTCAAGGAGCACAGCGATTCCGTCTACGGCATCGCTTTCAGCCCCGACGGCAAGTTGCTCGCCTCGGCGGCGGCGGACCGGGCGGTCAAGCTGTGGGAGGTCGCCACCGGCCGGCTGCTGTACACGCTCGGCGAGGCGACCGACTGGGTTTACGCATTGGCGTGGAGCCCCGACGGCAGGCGTCTGGCGGGCGCCGGCGCCGACCGCAGTATCCGCGTCTGGGAGGCGACCCTGACGGGGGGCAAGCTCATTCAATCCGTGTTCGCCCACGAAGCGCCCGTGGTCCGCCTGGCGTACTCCGCCGACGGCAAGGCCCTCTATTCCGTGGGCGAGAACCACGTCGTCAAGGCGTGGGACCCCGCTCGCATGGTCGAGCGCAAGGTCTACCCGCGCCAGGCGGAATCTGTGCTCGCCCTGGCCGTGCGCCCCGATCGCAAGCAACTCGCCCTCGGCCGCTATGACGGGGCGCTGCTGCTGGTGGATGAGGAGAGCGGCAAGGTCCAGGCCCAGCCGCTGCCGGTCAAGCCGAAGCCGCCCGCGGCAAAGAAGCTATCCCCGACCTCCGGTGTCCGCGGCAAGGTGGTCCGCGTCACCTTTGCGGGCGCCAACCTCGACACCGTCGGCGAGGTCGCGGCCAACCATCCCAGCGTCACGGGGAAGCTGCTCGCCGAGGGCAGGACCGCCAACTCCGTCCGGGCCGACGTGACCTTCCTCGCCACGACGCCGCCCGGCGTCTACCAGCTCACGCTCAAGAACGCGGCGGGGCAGAGTGCCCCGCTGCCGTTCACCGTGGATCTCGCCGAGCCGACGAAGGAACAGGAGCCGAACAACTCGCCGGGCACGGGACAGAAGATCGCCCTGCCCGCGACGGTCGTCGGCAGTCTCGGCCAGACCGGCGACGTGGACTTCTACCGCTTTGAGGCCGGCGCCGGCCAGCAGATCGGCGTCCAGGTGCAGACGACGGCTGCGAAGCTCGATCCGGAACTGCGCCTGACCGACGCAACCGGCCAGGTGCTGGCCGAGAGCGGCAACGGTGTCCTCGGCTACACCTGTCCGAAGGCCGGCACCTACGCGCTCGGTGTCCGCGACCGCGACTACCGCGGCAGCGCCGGCATGCAGTACCGCCTCCACATTGGAGAGATTCCCATCGTCACCGCGGTCTTCCCGCTCGGCTTGCAGCGCGGCGCCGAGGCCGCGATCCACGTCGAGGGCGTCCACCTCGGGCAGGCCAAGACGGTCCGCGTCAAGGCACCGCCCGACGCCGCGCCGGGCACCCGCATCCCGGTCCCGCTGACGACCCCCTGGGGGCCGCCGCTCAACGCCCCGAGCCTGTTCGTCGGGGAGTTCCCCGAGGCAGTCGCCGCCGCGGGCAAGTCGCTGACGGTCGCGACGCCGGGCACGGCCAACGGCCGCATCGCCACGCCGGGCGCGACCGACACCTGGCGCTTCACGGCGAAGAAGGACCAGCGCCTCATCGTCGAGGTCAACGCCCGCCGCCTCGGCTCGGCGCTGGATTCGTACATCGAGATCCTCGACACGAAGGGCCGGCCGGTGCCGCGCGCCACGCTGCGCAGCCTGGCGAAGACCTACGTCGCCTTCCGCGACCACGACTCGGCCAGCCCCGGCATCCGCATCGAGGCGTGGGGCGAACTGACCGTCAACGACTACGTCCTGCTCGGCGGCGAACTGCTGCGCATCAAGGAACTGCCGCCCAACCCCGACGCCGACTGCGCCTTCGTCAGCGAGCGCGGCCGGCGCGTCGGCTACCTCGACACCACGCCGACGCACCACGCGATGGGCGTGCCGATGTACAAGGTCGCCGTCCACCCGCCGGGCACGACCTTCCCGCCCAACGGCTTCCCGGTGGTGACGCTCTACTACCGCAACGACGACGGCGGCCCCGCTCACGGCCGCGACTCGCGCCTGTTCTTCGACGCGCCCGCGGACGGCGATTATCTCGTGCGGATCGGCGACTCGCGCGGCCAGGGCGGCAGCGACTACGCCTACCGCCTCACGGTCCGCCCGCCGCGGCCCGACTTCAACGTCAGCTTCAGCCCCACGGCGCCCGCAGTGTGGAAGGGCGGCGCCGTGCCGGTGTCGGTGACCGCCGACCGCAGCGACGGCTACGACGGCGCGATCGCGGTGCGCCTGGAGAACGTGCCGGCGGGCTTCAGCGCCCCTGCGACCAGCATTCCCGCGGGCGAGAACAGCACCGCGTTCGCCCTGTACGCCGAGCCGGGCGCGAAAAGCCCCTCCAAGTGGCCGCCGCTGCGCCTGGTCGCCGAGGCCGTGATCGACGGGCGGAAGGTGGTGAAGGAGGTGACCGGGGGCCTGCCGAAGGCGGTCGAGCCGGGCGACATCGTGACGGTGACGGAGCAGTCCGAGGTGACGCTGCGGCCGGGCGGCCGGGTGGGGCTGCGCGTGAAGGTGGAGCGGCGCAACGGCTTCGCGGGCCGCATCCCGCTGGAAGTGCGCGGCCTGCCGCACGGCGTGCGCGTGCTGGACATCGGCCTGAACGGCATCCTCGTGACGGAGAAGGAGACGGCGCGGACGGTCGTGATCTACGCCGAGCCGTGGGTGCAGCCGCAGGAGCACCCGTTCGTGGTGCTGGCGCGGCGCGAGGGCAAGAACACGGAGCACGCGGCGAAGACGGTGCTGCTCAAGGTGGCGGCCCCGTGACGGCGGACGCGCGGATCCTCACACCAGCCCGATGCGCGAGCGAGGGGTCCCTCGCTCGCGCGTCTCGTGTGACCCTCGCTCGCGCCGCAAGGGCAGCCGGACCTTCCGACGCTATGTCCTGGGGACCCAGGGGGTGCCGTCCCAGACGCGGATGGCGCCGTCCCAACTCCCCGAGAGCACCAGCCGTCCGTCGCCGCTGAATGCCGCCGCCGTCGTGCCGCCCCGATGGCCGTTGAGCGTCAGGATCAGGCGGCCGGTCCGCGGCTCCCAGAGGCGGACGGTGCCGTCGTCGCTGGCCGAGACGACCCGTTTGCCGTCCGGGCTGAACGCGACATGGGTCACCTTCTCCTTGTGCCCGCGGCCGACGGCCGTTGCGGCACCGATCGCCGCGTCCCAGAACCGAACGGCCGAGTCGCCTACATCCCCGCCCGTGACCAGTCCCTTCCCGTCCGGACTCAAGGCGACACAGTTGGCACAGCCCTCGGGAAGAACCCAGCTCTTCACCTGCCGGCCCGTGTCCGGATCCCACAGCCGGACCGTCCGATCGAGGGCAACGGAGGCCAGGCGCGTGCCCTCGTGATTGACGGCCACGGCCCGGACCTCCTGCGCGTGACCGGTGAGCGTGCGCAACTTCTGGCGCGTCGCGGGATCCCAGATCTTCAGCTCGCCGTCCTTGCCGGCCGACACCAGCCGTTTGCTGTCCGGACTGAACGCCACGCCGTAGACGCGACCCCGGTGGCCGGACAACAACTCAGGGGCCGCTGCGCCGCGGCGGCCGAGCTGGATCGTCCCGTCGAGCCGAGCCGCGGCCAGGTACTCCCCGTCCGGGCTGTACGCGAGCCTCCACACAAAGGCAACCTTGAAAGGCGGCCACGTGGCGAGGCGGGCGCCCGTGTCCAGGTCCAGCACTTCCACCAGGCCGGCCCTGTCCCCGTAGGCCACCTCGCGTTTGGCCGGATGGACCGCCAGGGCGGTGACCGGCGAGCGCCCGACGCGGCGCAAGTTGCGCGGCCCCTGGCCATCGCCGGCGTCCCAGAGTTTCACGGCACCCGTATCGTCCGCGGTGGCCAAGCGCGGGGGCGCGCCGCCGTACGCGACCCCGTTTGCCCCTCGTGCCAGCCGGATCGGCGACAGTTCGTCGAAGTCCGTCGTCTGCCACCGGCGCACCAGCCCGACGGAACAGGCCGCAACCAGCTGCTGGCCATCGGTGCTGAAGGCCAGGCCCGTAATATCCCCGCTCCGGGGGACCAGTTCCCGCAACCGCTCGCCGGTGTCGATGTCCCACAGAGCAATGGCGCCGTGCTGGGGCATCCGGCTATCGACCATGCGCGTGCCCACGGCCAGCTGCCCGCCGTCAGGATGGAAGGCAAGGCTGTGGACCACCAGCGCGCGGCCATCGAAGGTTCGTAGGCAGGCCCGCGTCTGGAGGTCCCATATTTTGACGGTCCTGTCCTCGCTCCCGGAGGCCAGGAGCGGTTTCCGGGGATGGAAGGCCACGGTCGTCAGCGGTTTCTTGTGCCCCTTGAAGCAATGGACCTTGCGCCCGGCGGTGTCCCACACCTTGACGACTCCGTCCGCGCCCGCGGACGCGAGCAGCCGGCCCTGCGGATCGAAAGCGATGTACGTGTAGCCCTGGGTGTGCGCTCGAAACTGGAGCACGAGCTTACCGGTCTTCGGATCCCAGAGCCTGACGCTGCCCTCGGACTCTCCCGACGCCAGCAACGTGCCGCTGGGGCCCCAGGCAACGGACATGGTCCGGTAGCCGGAGGAGGGCAACTGCCAACGGATCCGGCCGGTGGTCGCGTCACAGAGCAGCACGCCACCGCGGCCCCACGAGGCGACCTGCATGCCGTCCGGGCTGAAGGCGACGCCTTGCGCCGCCGACTGGTGTTTGCCACAAAGAGCCAGGGAGGCATGGTAGAGCCGGTTCAGGTAGTGCCACTCCCAGCCGCGCAGCGCCTCGGGGCATTCTGCCAGCACCTCCACGGCGCGCGGCAGGTTATTGGCCTGAAACTGCTGGTCCGCCAGCGCGATCTTGTCGAAGTACGAGAGCACCTCCAGCTTCTCAAGAGCGCCCTGGGCGGTCCGGGCGCTTTCGGCCGCGTTTAGCGCTAACACCGAAGCGATCACCGTGCCGGTCAGAAGCGCCAGCGCGACCAGTGCGGTCAGGGTCGCGATAGCCGGGTTGCGGCGGCAGCAGCGCCAGCCGCGCTCAAGCCGGCCCACCGGCCAGGCGCTGATCGGCTCGCCGGCCTGGGAGCGGCGCAGATCCTCGGCCAGGTCGAGGGTACTGGCGTAGCGCTGGCACGGCTCCTTGCGCAGGCATTTCAGACAGATCGTTTCCAGGTCGGTCGGCACCTTGCCCTGGAGACGGCGGGGCGGCAGCGGCTCCTCGGTCAGCACCTGCTGCATCGTGTCCCAGGCCGTGTCACCCTGGAACGGCGGCCGGCCGGTCAGCATTTCGTACAGGATGGCCCCCAGGGCATACACGTCGGTCGCCGGGCCGACCTGCTTGCTCTTGCCGCGGGCTTGCTCCGGGGCCATGTAACTGAGGGTGCCGACGACCGCGAACGTCCCGGTCGGGCCGTCTTCCTGCAAGCGCTTGGCCACCCCGAAGTCAGTGATCTTGGGGATTCCCAAGCCCAGGGGTTGCACCCCCTGGGGATCCGGCTGCAGCAGCACGTTCGCGGGCTTGAGGTCGCGGTGGATGATGCCGCGCTCATGCGCGTAGTGCATGGCGCGGGCGAGCGTCTCCACCAGCGCGGCCGCTTCCCGGGGCGGTTGTGGAGCGCCGGCCAGTTTGCGGTCCAGGCTGCCCCCCTCGACCAGTTCCAGCGAGAAAAACGGACAGCCGGCCTCTTCGCCCACCTCGTAAATCGGGACGATGTTGGGGTGCTGGAGCTGAGCGGCCGCCTCGGCTTCGGCGCGGAAGCGGGCCAGTTGCCGCGGGCTGGCGTGGGCGCCGGCCAGGATCATCTTGAGGGCGACGAGGCGGTTCGGCCGCAGTTGGCGGGCCTTGTAGACGACGCCCATGCCGCCGTGGCCCAGGTCGCCGAGGATCTCGTAGCCCTGGATGATGGGACGCGGCACCGGGGCCTGCCGTTCGTCGGCGCCCTCGCCCGTACCGTGCGACGTGCCGAGGAAGCTCTCCATCGCCTCCAGCTCGTGAATCTGCCGCTCCAGCTCCGCGCGCAGCTCCGGACAGTCGGCACAGAGTTCCTCGGCCGGGATGTCCTGGCCCTGCTGTCGAAGTTCGAGCCAGCGGGCCAGCCTGCTGTCGAGCAGCGAATTTCCAGACATGAGCGGATCTCCCCGGACAGCGGTTCGTCACGATTCCGGCAATTCGGCCTTGAGGATGCGGCGCAGCTTCAGCAGGGCCGCCGCGCGGCGGAGCTGGACGGTGCGCACGGTGACGCCCAGGCGTGAGGCGGCCTCGGCCTGCTTCAGGCCCTGGTAGAACACCAGGTCGATGACTTCGCGTTCCGCCTCGGGCAGGGATTCGACCTGCAGGTGAAACTCGTGCCATTCCGCGAGGCGGCCCGGCTCGTGGGAGGTGTCCGGCTGCTCGTAGGGCGGGCTGTCGGAACTGCCTTGCGCGGCATTTGAGTGGTGGTTGGCCCCCGGGCCCTGCGGTCCGAAGTGGTGCCGGCAGAGGTCGATCAACTCACGGCGGATTTGCCGGGCGGCGAGGAAGTCGAAGTGGCAGGCCGAAACAACCGGCACGTCGCGGAGGGCCTGGAGCAGGCGCACGAGGGCGCTCTGGAGGACGTCGTCGGTGTCCTCCCAGCGTTTCACGCCGGGGAAGCCGCGGAGCATCTTGCGGGTGAGGCGCGTCAGCCGCCCGCAGGCCTGGGCGAGCAAGGCGTTTCGGTCATTCTGGTCCTGGGGATCCATCGGGGCATCTCCCCAAACAGGTCGAGGAACCCGGTTCACGGGCAGGGTGCAGCCGGTCGTCAGTGCTGTGACTGTAACCGATGATGGAGAGGGAGACAACTTTTTTCGGAAATCCGTTTCGTGTTTTCGGGTCGGCGTCCGTGTTATCTGGGGAGGACGGTCGGCACACGCGGGGGGCGACCCGGCGTAGGGCGCGTTCGCCCAAACCAGGAGAAAAGACCCGCGGGAGGGCCGTGAGTATGAAGGAGATGGGCTGCCAGAATGGTAGCCGTTGCTGTCGCTCTCCGTGCATCACCCCCGACGACCCGAACCGCCGGGACGAAGCCTCGGACGCCACGGCAAGAGCAGCCATCAGGCGCTCATGCCTCCCGTGACTCTCGGGCCGATGTGATGCCTCGCTGCTGAACCAACCAAGAGGGCGACCCAAGATCCCAGGAAAGCAGAGTCCCTTTTTTGAGGAGTGCATCATGTGGACGAAGTACGGGCTGTGGCTGCTGGTAGTCGTAGTCGCGGGGGTGGCGCCGGGGGCGCGAGCTGGGGATACGAAACCCAACGCCTTCACCAAAACCGTCAGCAACGCAGTTCTTAGCTGCGTCCGTCCCTCGACGTTGTTTGCGGAGGGAGGCTATAAGCCTTACATCCTCTCCCACAAGTACACACGCCCGAAGGCGGGCCGGCTCGACCTCGAAGTCCGGATGCGCTGGTACGGCGCTTTCACCAAGAATCCCTACGAGGCGAGTTTCAAGATCAAAAGCGAGTTTGACGGAAAACTGCTTGAAATCCTCGGCATCGATTATACGGATGATTGTGTCTTCCCGGCCCCCGATCTGCGCCTGCTGAACGGTCTGCTCCGCACCCTGAACAAGAAATTCGCGGAGGCCGCTGGGGGTTCACCGGGCGATTGAGGTGCGACCTGCCGACATCCGAGTAGCGCCCAGGAGGTAATGCGGTGCGACCGGGGTGTTGCCTTCCCCTCGCAAGAGCATGTGTAGAGCGTCACCTACGACCCCCTCGCGGGTCTCCGGGCTGAGGTGGGGGCCATCTACCAACGCCTATACGCCAGATGCTTCCTTGATCCCGATTCATCAGCAGCTATTGGGTTTTCTCAAAAAGTGCAGAAAACAACAATACTGCAGAAAAGTCATCGCATGGGCGACAACATGACGCAACCGTCGCAGATGGACAAACTGATCGCCACGATTCGGTTTGCCATCATCGCTGCACTGATGGGAGCGGCGGTCTATTTCTTTGGTCCGACCTTGCTCAAAAAATGGAACGAATCCCAAACGGCGAGCAAGAATGGGGGCGACGCTGAGGCGCAACTCCGAAAGGAAGAGGAACTCCGGAAAAAAATCGGTGACGACGCGCTGGCAAATGTCCAGCGCAACGGTTCGCACATTCTCAACGAGGCTTACCCCTTCGCATTCGGAAAGTTGAGCTACAGGAACGCAGAGTTGCTTGGCGTGGGAGCGAATGACGGGGGCTACGTCGCGACGGTGCGACTCAATTATCTGAACTTGTTCAATCGTCCACACTATTTGGAAATTGGATTTGGTCATGACTCGCAGGGCGGCTACCGTTCCTCGCGATTCGTCAAGCACACTGACATCATAGCGCCTAAAGAACTGACTCTTGGCACTCTATGGGGGGGGAAATTAGGGAAATTGGGCCGGGTCGGGGTGGGAG
>JBBRPS010000012.1:0-34572 GCA_038227745.1 Gemmatales bacterium
ATTTCTGCCGCCGTGTACTACTTACGCCCGGACCGGGTCCGCCTTCTCCGGGTCGATGTCGAGTTCCTCGATCGCCTTCTGCACGCGCTCCGGCTTGATCTCGCCGCGCCGCGCCAGCTCCGCCAGCGCCGCCAGCGCGATGAACTCCGCATCGACCTCGAAGAAACGCCGCAGCGACGGCCGGTTCTCGCTGCGGCCGAAGCCGTCCGTCCCCAGCGGCACCAGGCCGCCCGGCACCCAGCGCGCGATCATCTCCGGCAGCAGCTTCATGTAATCGCTCGCCGCGATGAACACGCCCTTCTCCTGACCCAGCACCTTCTCCACATAGCTCCGCCGGCTTTCCTGCGTCGGGTGCAGCCGGTTCCAGCGCTCCACCGCCAGCGCCTCGCGGCGCAGCTCCTTGTAGCTCGTAACGCTCCACACGTCGGCGCTGACACCGTAGCGCTCCGCCAGGATCTCCTGCGCCCGCAGCGCCTCGCGCAGGATCGCGCCGCTGCCGAGCAGGTGGACCTTTGAACGCGGCGCGTCGCCCTTGCGCTCGCCCTCGCCGGACGCGGGCCGGCACTTGTACAACCCGCGCAGGATGCCCTCCGTCGAGCCCTCGGGCATCGCCAGCATCGGGTAGTTCTCGTTGCCGAGCGTGATGTAGTAGAAGACGTTCTCGCCGGCCTCGTACATGCGGCGGATGCCATCCTGGACGATGACCGCGACCTCGTAGGCGAACGCGGGGTCGTACGCCACCAGGTTCGGCACCGTCGCGGCCATGATGTGGCTGTGGCCGTCCTGGTGCTGCAAGCCCTCGCCCATCAGCGTCGTCCGGCCGGCCGTGCCGCCCAGCATGAAGCCGCGCGTGCGCATGTCCGCCGCCGCCCAGACCAGGTCGCCGATCCGCTGGAAGCCGAACATCGAGTAGTAGATGAAGAACGGGATCATCGGCACGCCGTGCGTCGCGTACGCCGTCCCCGCCGCGATGAACGACGACATCGACCCGGCCTCGGTGATGCCCTCCTCGAGGATCTGACCGTCCTTCGCCTCGCGGTACTTGCTCAGGGTCTGCGAATCGACCGGGTCGTAGAGTTGGCCGGCGCTGGCATAGATGCCGTACTGGGTGAACATCGACTCCATGCCGAATGTCCGCGCCTCGTCGGGGATGATCGGCACCACCCACCGGCCGATCTCCTTGTCCTGCAGCAGGCGCTTGAGCAGGTCCACGAAGACCATCGTCGTGGACACCGGCCGGTCGCCGCTGCCCGTGAAGAACGCCTTGAACTTCTCCAGCGCCGGGGCCGCGAGGGGCGGGCAGCGCACGGTGCGCGCCGGCAGGTAGCCGCCCAGCTCCTCGCGCCGCTTGCGCAGGTAGACGACCTCGCGGCTGTCCTGCGGCGGCTGGTAGAACGGCAGCTCGGCCACGTCGTCGTCGGAGATAGGGATGCCGAAGCGCGTGCGGAACTCGCCCAGCTCGTCCTCGTTGAGCTTCTTGGCCTGGTGGGTGATGTTCCGCCCTTCGCCGGCCTCGCCCAGGCCGTAGCCCTTGATCGTGTGGGCGAGGATGACGGTCGGCGAGCCCTTGTGCTCGATGGCGGCCTTGTAGGCGGTGTAGACCTTCTCGGGGTCATGGCCGCCGCGGCCGAGCTTGCGGAGCTGCTCGTCGGACAGGTGCGCCACCATCTTCTTCAGCTCGGGGTACTTGCCGAAGAAGTGCTCGCGGATGTAGCTCCCCGACTCGACGGCCAGCTTCTGGTACTCGCCGTCCACGACCTCGTCCATGCGCTTGACGAGCAGGCCGTCCTTGTCCTGGGCGAGGAGCGGGTCCCAGTCGCTGCCCCAGATGACCTTGATGACGTTCCAGCCGGCGCCGCGGAAGGCGGCCTCGAGTTCCTGGATGATCTTGCCGTTGCCGCGCACCGGACCGTCGAGGCGCTGGAGGTTGCAATTGACGACGAAGATGAGGTTGTCGAGGTTCTCGCGCGCCGCCAGGGTGATGGCGCCGAGGCTCTCCGGCTCGTCGGTCTCGCCGTCGCCCACGAAGCACCAGACGCGCTGCTGGGCGGTGTCCGTGAGGCCGCGCTGGTGGAGGTAGTGGTTGAAGCGCGCCTGGTAGATGGCCATGATCGGGCCGAGGCCCATCGACACCGTGGGGAACTGCCAGAAGTCGGACATGAGCCACGGGTGCGGGTAGGACGACAGGCCGCCGCCCTTGGCCAGCTCGCGGCGGAAGTTCTCGAGCTTGGCGGCCGACAGGCGGCCTTCGAGGTAGGCGCGGGCGTAGACGCCGGGCGAGGCGTGGCCCTGGAAGTAGACCTGATCGCCGCCGCCGGGAGCGTCGGGGCCGCGGAAGAAGTGGTTGAAGCCGATCTCGCAGAGGGTGGCGGCGCTGGCGTAGGTGGAGATGTGGCCGCCGATGCCCGGCTCGTGCTTGTTGGCGCGGACGACCATGGCCATGGCGTTCCAGCGGACCAGGCTCTTGATGCGGCGCTCGATCTCACGGCTGCCGGGGAAGGGCGGCTGGCGGTCGGGCGGGATGGTGTTGATGTAGGGCGTGTTGGCCGTGAACGGGATCTCGACCCCGCTGCGGACGGCTTTATGCTTGAGCTGGGTGAGCAGGTAACTGGCGCGGCCCGGCCCTTCGGTCTGCAGGACCGCCGTAAGCGAGTCCAGCCACTCCTTGGTTTCGGCCGTGTCGGTGTCCCCGTTGCTCCCAGGCAGGCGGTCCGGAGGCATCTGCAAACTCCCCGCACATGGTGCGAATCTTGGGCATTCGGTGCTGTTCCCTTTATTTTATGTGAGGGCCGGGGAGGGAAAAGGCCACGGGCCGCGCCCCGTGGGTTGAGACAGGGCCCACGGGCCGCGGCCCGTGGGCTTACAGGCACAGGCTGGCGACGAACTCCGCGAAGTAGTCGCCCAGGCTCACCTTCAGCGGCTCCTTCAGCTCCCATTGCGGGCGCTGGTCCGGCAGGAAGAGGCGCTGCTCGAGCTGGCCGATCAGCGGACAGCCGCTGACCGACAGGCCCAGCTCGCGGTTGTGGCGCAGGCTCAGGGCGTCGAGGTTGCCCGTGCCGATGTACGCCCAGCAGCCGTCCACCGTCACCGCCTTGACGTGCGTCATGCCGGGGTAGAGGTAGACGCGCACGCCCGCCGCGAACAGGCGGTTGGCCACCACCCGGTTCGAGCGGTCGATCGTCTCCGAACAGCTCTGGACCGTCAGCACCACGCGCACGTCCACGCCGCGGCGGCGCGCCTGCATCAGCTTGCAGACCAGCCGGCTGTCGGTCAGATACACGTTCTGGACGTAGACGTGGTGCCGCGCCATGTCCACGGCGCGGTAGATCGCCGCGGCGATCTGCCGGCAGCCCGGTTCGGAGTACAGCAGCCGCGCCCAGGTGTTCGCCGGCGTCGCGTCGGGCAGCACCTCTCTCTCGGCGCAGGCCAGGGCGCGCGCCACTACTCCCTCGGGAGGGCCGTTCTGGGTGTGCCAGAATTCGTTGAAGTGCCGCTGCAAGCGCGGCACCAGCGGCCCGCCGAACACGAACGACAGGTCGTGGTGCTCGAAGAACGCGGCGTGGCTGAAGTTCCGCCCGCCCGTCCAGACGAGGCGGCCGTCGATCAGGACCAGTTTGCGGTGGTCGTAGCTCGCGAAGGGGTTGCGGATGCGCACCACCTCGACGTAGGGGTGGCGCGCCAGCGCGCTGATGACGCGGTTGCACTCGGATGCGGACCGGCCCTCGGGCTCGTTGAAGTACAGGTTGCCGCCGCCGTCCACGAGCACGCGCACGCGCAGGCCGGGGCCGGCGCGCGCCGCCAGCCGGGCGGCGATGGCCTCGCCCAGCGGGTCGCTCTCCCACTGGAACATGATGACGTCGATGCTCGTCGTCGCCTGTGCGATCAGGCTTTCGAGGGCGGTGAGGGCTTCCTGGCCGTCCACGTAGAGCTGGACGTTGGCGGGGTCGAGTTCCTGGCCGGTCAGAGCGCGCAGCTCGGCCTCCAGCGCCGCGAGGTCGAGCGGCGGCGCGTGTTCGGGCAGCGTGTACGGCGGCCCGTGCAGCGGCAGGACGAGCCGCTTGCCAAGGTCCCCCTGGGCCAGGGCGCACAGGTGGTCGGCCGTTTCGGTGAGGATTTCCCGGCACGTCTCCAGCGGCCGGCACACGACATGGACGGCGGTGTCCGCGGCGAGCTGCTTCGTCACCACCACCTTGCGTGGCGGACATCGGCAGCCCGGTTCCGCGGTGTACGGCACGCCCGCGGTACGGCAGCCCGTCAGCACGCAGAGCAGGCCGCGCCCGAAGTAACGCCGGAATGTGGCGACGGCATTCCAGACCCGGCCCGGGGAGGCCTGCGTCTTCATGGGGTGAATCTCGGCAGGTGAGGTCTCTTCCAGGGAATATCGGCCGTCCGTGGCAAGCTCCTGAAGCGAGAACCGCTGCGGGGGCGGCGGGGCCGCTGGACTTCTGCCGGGGGGCGCAGATTGGGCAAACGGGGGGAGGCCGCGCCGGGACGGAAAGAGCTTTTTTCCCACGGTGCCAGGGTCGGGGAATCCGGCGCGATCGCGGAAGTTGTGGCCTCGTCGAGGGTTGGGAACGCGGGAGGCGGCGTCTGGGGGGCGCGTTCAAGGGACGCGGGACCGTGGCGGTTGCAGTAATTTCAAGGGGTCACGGCACTTGGAACGTGGGGATAAAATTACCTTGCAGCGCCTCGGGAGATCCGGTACAACGAACCTACCTGACAACAAGCAGCAAGCCCTTCAACCTCGAAGTCTTGCTCCGCGACCTGGACCGTGCCTTCGCACGGAAGCCCTGAGCGCGCACCGAAGGCGGGACCACGGCACCATGGGAAAGACAGGCGGCCCGGCCTCGCCCGGGGTCCCAGGGAGGGGACAACCCGCCACGGAACACGCACCGTCCGCGCGTCGGTCGGGAGGACCGGGGACCCACCCCGGTCCTCCTTTTTGCGCGCCGGGAGCGGGCATTTGGCGAACGGCCGGCTTATGCCGGCCGTTCGTCAAGAGGTGCCTGGTTCCGGCACTAAACAGGAAACAGGGCAGTGGGTGGCAACGTGCTCGACGTGAAGGGACTGACGACGAGGCTCGCGCGGTTTTCCCTGCGCGCCTTCCTCGACACCGGCTGCGCGCTCGACTGCTCCCCGCGCGGCGCGCCGCGCGTCAGCGTCCTGCTGCTGCTCTGCAACCGCGCCGAATTGAGCCTGGCGTGCATCCAGACGCTGCTGACGCACGTCAACGACGTGGCGTTCGAGCTGGTGCTCGTCGATAACGGCAGCCGCGACGAAACGCCGGAACTCCTCGGCCGCCTCCGTGGGGCGAAGGTCATCCGCAACGCGGTGAACGTCGGCTATCCGAAGGCGGTTAACCAGGCGGCGCGGGCCGCGTCGGCCGAGTACCTCCTGCTCCTCAACAACGACACGCAGGTACTCGGCAAGAGCCTCGACACCGCTGTCGCCTACCTCGACGCCCACGCGGACGTCGGGGTGGTCGGCGCCCGCGTGATCCTCCTCGACGGCAGTCTCCAGGAGGCCGGGTGCAGTCTCCTGAGCGATGGCTGGACGCGGCAGCTCGGCCGCGGCCAGCAGCCCGACCAGCCCGCGTACAACTTCTGCCGCGACGTGGATTACTGTTCCGGCGCCTTCCTGATGACGCGGCGGCGGCTCTTCCTGGAGATGGGCGGCCTGGACGAGGTCTTCAGCCCGGGCTACTTCGAGGACCCCGATTACTGTGTCCGCCTCTGGCAGTCTGGCTGGCGCGTCGTCTACCACCCGGACCTCGCCATCCTGCACCACGAGAACGCGACGAGCGGGGCCATCCTCGATCCGAACGAGCAGTGCCGCCGCAACCACAAGATCTTCGCGGCGCGGCATGCCAACTGGCTGCGCCACCAGGGCCCGCCCACATGGGGCTCCTTGAACGAGGGGCGGATCTCACACGACGTGTTCTTCAAGGTCCTCGTCGTGGCGGACGCCTTCCCCGAGACCGTCCTGCCGCGGCTGCTCGCCCGGCTGCAGTCGCTCGATGCATTCGTCACGCTCTGCCACGCCGCCGACCGTCCTCCCGCGAACCTCGTACACGCGGGCCTGGAGAAGACGATCGAGGTCCTCCCGCTGAACGCGCTCGAAGACCTCGCCCCGTTCCTCGACGCGCGGCCGGCGGACTTCGACCTGATCCTCCTCGCCGAGGCCCCGCCCGCGTTCCTGCGGCGGCCCGGGCTGACAAGGCCCGCGTGCGCCGTCTGGAGGGACGGGCACTTCGCCCTCGTCGATCTTGAATGGGGGAATGAGGCCCCGACAGGGAGTGCGCTGCCGTCCACCGCCGCGGCTTGAACTACCCCCGGAGCAAGCGCTTCAGGGGCCGCGACGGCGCCAGGACGCAGCGCCCAACCCGCCACGTCCACGAGTCGCGGAGCGCCGCCGTGTCGTGCCTCTGGGCCGCCAACTCCCGTTCCAGGCGCAACGCATAGGCTTCCACGGACCCGACGCGCTCCCACAGGTTCCCCAGTTCGCGCCGCGCGGTGTCCAGCTCGCGCTGCCTGCCGACCCGCTCGCGCCCGAAGTCCTCTAACTCGCGCTGCTTGCCCTCCAGCCGGTGCCAGAGATCCTCCAGCTCGCGCTGGTGGGCGCTGTCTTCCCGGTGCCTGCCCTCCAGGCACGCATGGAGCGCCAGGAGGGCGTGGTCTTTCTCGGCGAGGTGGCCCTGCAGTTGCGCCAGTTGCCGCCCCTGGTCGTGCAGCCGCCCGTCGGCCGCCCCCAGCCGCCCGTCTCGCTCCGCGAGCAGGGCCTGCAGGGTGGCGACGACCTCGTCCGTCTGAGCCGCACGCACCTTCCAGGCCCGGAGGTCTTCTTGCTGGGCCGCGAAGTCGGCCTGGGTTTGCTGTCCCTGCCTCGCCACGTGCTGATGAAGGCCGTCCAGCTCTTTCTGCTTCCCGTCCAGCTCTTTCTGCTTCCCGTCCAGCTCTTTCTGCTTCCCGTCCAGCTCTTTCTGCTTGCCGTCCAGGGCCACGTGGGCCTCGTGCAGCCGGCCCTGGAGGGACTTCACTTCCTCGGTGTTGGCCCCGAGGGCATAGCCCAGGAAGTAGAAGAAAGCACGTACGGCGCCGACCTCCTGCTCCGAGGCCGTCAGCAGTCCCCCGAATGCCTCCGGGATCTCGGTGCCGACGCCCAGGACGCCCAGGCCGTAGCAGTGCAGGAACTCGAACGACGGGTACTGGCCCTTGATCTCGTCCCAGAAGCGCCAGACGCCGAACGACTCCCTGTCGCGGACGTTGACGTCGTGGAACAGCACCACGCCGCGCTCGCTCAACTTGGGCCGCCACGTCTCGAAGTCGTGCTTGACGGCCTGGTAGGTGTGGTAGCCGTCGATGTGCAGCAGGTCGATCGTGCCGTCCGCGAAGCCGCCGACGGCGCCGTCGAAGCTGGACTGGATCAGAGTGGAGAAGCCGCCGTACAGCTCATCGTGGTGGCCGCGCAGGTCGGCCAGCACCTCCGGGCCGTAGTACCCCGCCTGCGCGTCCCCCTCCCACGTGTCGATCCCATAGCACCGCGTCGCCAGGCTGAGTTGCGCCACGGCCTGGCAGAAGGCGCAGTAGGAGGCGCCGTAGTGGACGCCGAGTTCGACGACCAGCCGGGGGCGCAACAGATCGACGGTGAGGAAGGCGAACGGGATGTGCTGGAGCCAGGCGGTTACTTTGGTGCGGTGCGGTCGGGTCAGACAGAGCGGATGCGACAGCGGATTGAGGGACAGCGGCATGGATCACCTACGGTGGTGCGAAGCTCATGGTGACGACCATCATATCGTGGTATCGGAGGGTATCGGTCGCGGCAGGAGCGCGGCCTTAACGATCTTCCCCAGCCAACCCGGTCCTCCGAGGGATTTGTGTCCGGTTGTGCGGCTGGGGTGGGGGGGAGGGGCCGGCGGCAAGAAGCGCGCCGCGAGCGCGAAACGGCAAGCCAGGCGCGCTCCGCCGACGGACGCGCCTGGCTTGCCGTTTCGCGCTCCCGGCGCCTGGAGGAGTCATCCGGCCCGCAGCAGACGCTTGAGGGGCCGGCAAGGTCTAACGACACAGCGGCCGATTTTCCAGGTCCAGGACCCCCACAGCGCACGGAGCTGCTGCTCCAGTTGTGCGGCGTGTCCCTCGGTCGCTCCGAGGCGCTGGTTCACCTCAGCGGACGCTTGCCGCGCCGCTTCCACCTGGGATCGAAGTGCGAGGACCTCCTGCTCCTGCTCTCCCAGGCGCCGTTGCGCGACGGTCAGTTGCTGCAGGAGGTCGCGCGCCTCCTCTTGCGTCGTCGTCAGCCAGCGGTCCTTGGTGGCAGTCTGGGACTGTAGGGCCCGCAACGCCTCGGCGGTTTGCGCCGCTTGCCGTCGCGAGGCTTCGCGCTCACTGTCCGCGGTCGCCGCGGCAGACCGGAGCGCTTGCAGCTCTTCCGTCGCCTGCGCCAGGGCGGCCCGCTGCGCCAGGATCTCGCCTTCCCTGTCCGCCAAGGCGGATCGCAGTCCCTGGACCGCGCCCTGGCTGGTCGCGAGGGCGGCCTCCAGCCCGTGAACCTCGCCGTCGCGGCTCGCCAGGGCGGAGCGCAGCGTTTGCACTTCCTCCGCGGCGGTCGCGTGGGTCGAGCGCAGCGCCTCCACCTCGCCTTCGCTGGCCGTCAGGGCCGAGCGCAGCGCCTCGACCGCGCCCGCGCTGGTCGCCAGGGCCGAGCGCAGCGCCTCGACCTCGCCCGCGCTGGTCGCCAGGGCGGAGCGCAGCGTTTGCACTTCCTCCACCGCGGTCACGCGGGCTGAGCGCAGCGCTTCGACCGCGCCCGCGCTGGTCGCCAGGGCCGAGCGCAGCGCCTCGACCGCGCCCGCGCTGGCCGCCAGGGCCGAGCGCAGCGTTTGCACTTCCTCCGCCGCGGTCACACGGGCTGAGCGCAGCGCCTCCACCTCGCCTTCGCCGGCCGCCAGGGCGGTGCGCAGCCCCTGGACATCCCCCGCGCTGCTCGCCAGCGCGGCCCGCAGTCCCTGGATTTCGCCCGTGCTGTTCGCCAGCGAAGACTGCAGGACCGCCATCTCCTGGTTCTGTTGGACGGCTTGCGCTTGCACCGCCTCCAACGCCTTCTGCCTGTCCTGCAGCGCACGGTCCCCGTTCTGCAACTGTAGCTGGAGGCGCTGGGTTTCCTGGCCCCCTTCGACGTTCCGCCCGAGGAAGTAGAAGAACCTGCGGACGGCGCCAACCTCCCGCTCCGAGGCCATCAGCAGTCCCGCGAATGGCGCCGGGATCTCGGTGCCGACGCCGAGCACGCCCAGGCCATAGCCGTGGACGAACTCGAACGCCGGGTACTGGTCCTTGACCTCGTCCCAGAACCGCCAGACGCCGAACGACTCCCTGTCGCGGACGTTGACGTCGTGGAGCAGCACGACGGCGCGCTCGCTCAGCTTGGGCCGCCAGGTCTCGAAGTCGTGCTGGACGGCCTCGTAGGTGTGGTAGCCGTCGATGTGCAGCAGGTCGATCGTGCCGTCCGCGAAGCTGCCGACGGCCTGGTCGAAGTTCGACTGGATCAGAGTGGAGAAGTCGCCGTACAGCTCGTCGTGGTGGCCGCGCAGGTCGGCCAGCACCTCCGGGCCGTAGTACCCCGCCTGCGCGTCCCCCGCCCACGTATCCACGCCGTAACAGCGCGTGGCGAGGCGCAGCTGGTCGACGGCCTGGCAGAAGGCGCAGTAGGAACTGCCGTAGTGGACGCCGAGCTCGACGATCAGGCGGGGCCGCAGCAGGTCGATGGCGAACAGGGCGAACGGCAAGTGCTCGGCCCAGGCGGTCGCCTTGATGCGGCGCGGCCGCGTCAGACAGAGGGGATGCAGAAACGGACTCAGGAGGGGCATGGATCGCCTCCAGTGTGAGAGTCCGGGGACGGGCGGGATTCCCCGGCCGTACGACCCCGAGAGCTGGGCGCTCTCAAGACTGCACGGAACTCTTCCGGCCAGCCGGTGTACACCGCGGAAGGGATCGTGTGGTCGGCCACGTTCTAGGCGAGCGGTTATTACTCCGGCAAGAAAGTTGGTCATGTAGGACGGGTCTCCTGACCCGTCCGGACGGCTCGGGAGAGCCGTCCTACGTGAGGAACTTGCCTGCCCGAGTAATAATATCCTCGTGCGGTACATCAGGCAGCTCGCTGGCCCGGCAGTTCGGGCGCCGCGGGCGTGAAATTGAGCCGCCCGCGTTCGATCACCAGGGGGCGCTTGCGCACCTGGGAGTGGATGGCGGCGATGTACTCCCCCAGGATGCCGGAGAAGAACAGCTGGACGCCGGAGAAAAAGAATAGCCCCGTGATCAGCGTCGCCGTCCCGGGGGGGGCGGCCTGGCTGACGAACAGGTGGTAGATCACGTTGAAGATGGCGAACCCGATACTCAGGAACGATAGCAGGAAGCCGGCCAGCAAGCAGACGCGCATCGGCACGTTGGTGAACGACACCAGGCCGTTCAGTCCCTGGTCGATCAGGTGGTAGAGCCGATTCTTCGAGAACCCCCGCCGCCGCGCCCGCCAGACGTACGGGACGCCCACGCGGCGGAACCCGCAATTGGCCACCAGGCCGCGGATGTACGGGTAGTAGTCCTCGCACTGGCGCAGGGCGTCCGCGACCTTGCGGTCCACCAGCTGAAACTCGCCCACGTTGAGCGGGATGTCGATGTCCGCCAGGGAGCTGACCGTCCGGTAGTAGGTGCGGCGGATCTTCCGCATCAGCCAGCTCTCCTCCCGGACCTGCCGCACCCCGAATACCACCTCGTGCCCCTGCTCCCACAACTCCACGAAGCGCGGCAGCAGTTCCGGCGGGTCCTGCATGTCGGCCGCGAGCATCAGCAGCACGGCGTCGCCGCCGGCGTTGAGCACGCCGTTGTAGGTGGAGCGGAACGGCCCGAAGTTCCGCTCGTTGAAGATCACCTTCACGCGCGGGTCCTTCGCCGCCAGCTCGGCGAGGACCTCCGGCGTGCGGTCGGCGGAGGCGTTATCGCAGAAGATGTGCTCGTAGTCATACGCGGCCAGCTCGTTCTCGAAGAGCCGCCGCACCGTCTCGCAGCACTCCGCCACGTTGTCCTGCTCGTTGTAGCAGGGCGTGACAATGCTGATTCGCTTCCTGGGCGCCACCATGACTTGCCTCCCCTCGTAAATCGGCCGACGGCCAGGAACGTGCGCTCCGCCGGGGCTCCGGTGCCGAACGACGGCAGGGAGACCTCAGCCCGCGCGGCGGCACTGCCCCGCCAGGGCGCCGAAAAAGTCCGCGAACGCCTGTTCCACGTAGGCCAGCATCGGCTCGGTCAGGCCCGGGTACACGCCGATGAAGAAGGCGTCGTTCATGATCCGGTCCGTGTTGCGGAGGTCGCCCACCACGCGATGGCGGACGTTCTTGAAGGCGGGTTGCCGCAGCAGGTTGCCGGCGAACAGCTGCCGGGTCTGGATGCCGCGCTCCTCCAGGTGCTGTACCAACTCCCGGCGCGTGAACGGTGCCCCTTCGCGCACGACCAGGAGCAGGCCGAACCACGATGGCTCGCTGCCCGGCGTCGCCTCCGGCAGGATCAGGAACTCCTCGTGCGCCCGCAGCGCCGCCACCAGCCGGGCGTGGTTGGCCCGCCGCGCCGCCGTGAACTGCTCGACCCGCTTGAGCTGCTGTCGGCCGATGGCCGCCTGCACGTCGAGCGGCTTGAGGTTATAACCGAGATGGCTGTAGATGTACTTGTGGTCGTAGCCCTCCGGCAGGTCGCCCAGCTGCCAGCCGAACCGCTTGCCGCAGGTGTTGTCCTTGCCCGATGGACACCAGCAGTCCCGCCCCCAATCCCGGAACGACTCCGCCACCTTCTTCAGGCGGGAACTGTTCGTCAGCACCGCACCGCCCTCCCCCATCGTCAGGTGGTGGGGCGGGTAGAAGCTCTGCGTCGCCAGGTCGCCAAACGTCCCCGTCTTGCGGCCCCGGTACAGGCTCCCCAGGGCATCGCAGTTGTCCTCGACGAGGTGCAGCTCGTGGCGGCGGGCCAGGTCGGTCACGGCATCGACGTCGTAAGGGTTGCCCAGGGTGTGGGCGATCATGATCGCCCGGGTGCGCGGCGAGATGGCCCCTTCGAGCCGGTCGGCCAGCACGTTGCCGGTGGTCAGATCGACGTCCACGAACACGGGCACGCAGCCGTGCTGGACGGCCGGCGCCACGGTGGTGGGGAAGCCCGCCGCGACCGTGAGCACCTCGTCGCCGGGGGCCAGGGGCCGGTCGAGGTATGGGCTGGTCAGGGTGGCGAAGGCGACCAGGTTGGCGCTCGAGCCGGAGTTGACGAGCAGCGCGTGCCGCACCCCGACGTACTGGGCCAGTTCGCGCTCGAAGGCATCGCCCTGGGGGCCGAGCGTCAGCCAGAAGTCGAGGACGGCGTCCACGCCGGCCACCAGCTCCTCGGCCCCGAACACGCGGCCCGCGTAGGGCACCTTGCTCGCCCCCGGCAGGAACGCGCCGGGGGTGTGCCGGGCGTGATAGTAGGCGCGGACCGCGTCCAGGATCTGGTTGTGAAGTTCTCGCCACATCGGTGACCCTGGCTCCCTTCTATTCCCCCCTCGCCCCCGAAGTGGGGATGAGGGGGGCAAGAACGAAAAACCGTCAGCCGGAACATGAATCAGGCAGCCCGGCGGGCCGCGACCTCCCCGCTCCGCAGGTCCGGGACGCGCCGCAGGAACGACTCCACCTGTGCCGCCACGGCCTCCAGGTCGAGCCGGTGCTCCTTTATCAGGTACTGGTAACTCCCGCAATACCGCGAAAACCGATCCGGGATGCCGACGCGGCACACCCAGGCAGGCGCCGCGGCGGCGGCGATCTCGGCCACCGCCCCGCCCAGGCCGCCCATCACCGAATGCTCCTCCAGGGTGACGACCACCCGGTGGGAGCGGCAGACCGCGGCGACGTCTTCCTCCGACAGGGGTTTCAATGAGGGGCAACTGAAGACGGAACTGCCGGGCCAGCGCTGGGCGGCCGCCATGGCCGTCCGCACCATGGACCCCGTGGCGAGCCAGGCCAGCGGCCCCGGCCCCTGCCGCACCGGCAGCAGCCGGCCCCAGGCCACCGCCGGCCGGGCCGAATGGACCTCGCCCAGGTCTGCCTTGCCCACGCGCAGGTACACCGGCCTGGCACTGGCCACCGCCAGCGCCACGCACGCCGCCATCTCCCCGGCGTCGGCCGGCGAGAGGATGCTCATCCCCGGCAGGGCGCGCAGCGCCGCCACGTCCTCCGTACACTGGTGGCTCGTGCCCAGCGTGCTGT
This sequence comes from Gemmatales bacterium, assembly GCA_038227745.1. GTDB lineage: Bacteria > Planctomycetota > Planctomycetia > Gemmatales > Gemmataceae > DASPXY01. The sequence goes on from JBBRPS010000012.1 coordinate 13,268, forward strand.
ACACGACCCCGGCGCCGTCGCCGAGGAATACCACCGGCAGCTCCTCGTAACAGACGTCGAGCTTGATCTGCTCCAGGACGCGGACCGGCACGAAGGCACTGAGCCCATAGACGAGCGGGCGCAGCCCGCTCTTGGCCAGCCCGGCCGCGACGCCCACCATGTTCTGTTCGGCCACCCCGGCGTTGAGGAACCGCTCGGGGAAGTGCCGGCGGAAAGCGTCGAACAGCGCGTACCCGTGGTCGCCCGTCAGCAGCAAGACCCGCGGGTCGTTCCGGGCCGCCTCGACCAGCGCGTCGGATAAGGCATTACGCATCGGCTCCCCTGTGGTAATTGGGCCGTCTGGCGCCGCGGGCGGGGCGGGTCAAGCGGCCACTTCCGCGAGAGACCGCTCGAACGTTTCGCGCGTCAGGCGCGTATAGTGCCAGCTGTTGTCGCGCTCCATGAACGAGATCCCCTTGCCCTTCACCGTGCGCGCCACCAGCCCGCGCGGGCCGTCGCCCGGGTGCCGCACCAACTCGGTGAGGGCCTCGTCGAGCGCCGCCTCGTCGTGCCCATCGACTTCCCGGGTCTCCAGCCCGAAGGCACGGAGCTTGTCCGCCAGCGAGCCCAGGTCCAGGATCTCCTTCGTCGGCCCCATCGCCTGAAATTCGTTCGCGTCGATGATGACGACGAGGTTGGACAGGCGGAAGTGGGCCGCGAACAGCAGCGCCTCCCAGCAGGAGCCCTCGTTGATCTCGCCATCGCCGACGATGGCGAAGCAGCGCTGGCCCGTGCCCTGCCGACGGGCGCCGAGCGCGAGGCCGACGCCGACGGACAACCCGTGCCCCAGCGAGCCGGAGGACACCTCCAGCCCGGGGACGTGCGCGTCCGACAGCCCCTTGAGGACCGTCTCGTCGGAGAAATAGCGGCGCACGTCCTCGTCCGTCAGCCAACCCAACTCGCGCAGGCAGGCGTACTGGGCCATCACGCCGTGCCCCTTGCTCAACACGAGGTAATCCCGGCCGGCGGCCCGGGGAGTCCGGTCGCCCAGCTGGAGGTGAGAGCGGTACAGGACCGCGAGGACCTCGACCAGGGACAGCGCACAGGGGATGTGAACGGTCGAACCGGCGTAGGCCATCTCCAGGATGGTCCGCCGCAGCCGCGCGGGATCGAAGGGTCGCATGGCCTCCCTCTTTCGCTTTCCGGAGAACACGGCCTCTCAGGCACTCGCCCGGTACGGGGCCTCGGCCTGACCCCGGAGCCAGGCCCACATCTTCTCGACGCCGGCCCGGAGGTCGTGCGCCGGTCCCCACCCGGTCAGGGCGGCCGTCGCTTCGATGTCCGCCACCCACACCGCCGGCTCATCGGCCCGGCCGGGGCGGGAACCGAACTCGGCCCGCGCCGCGCCGCAAACCGCGACGATGGTTTCGACCATGTCGCGGACCGTCTGTCGGCGCCCGGTCCCGGCGTGCAGGATCCGCCCCCGCAGGTCGGGCCGCCGGCCGGCGGTCTGCAAGAGCGAAACGACATCGTCCACGTAGATGAAGTCCCGGGGCTGGTGGCCGGCCGTCACCGTGGGCGGTTCGTTGCGCAGGCAACACGCCATCACGTGCGAGGCGATTCGGGTCGGATCTTCCCAGGGCCCGTAGGCGGAGAAGATACGCACGGTCACCACGGGACGGCCCCGGAACGCCTCGGCCTGGCACAGCAGGGTGGCGGCGGCCTTGGCCACTCCATAGTCGGACCGCGGCTCGAGCGGATCCTCCGGGCGCATGGGCGCCGCCTTGTGGCCGTACTCGGAGGAGCTGCCGACGTTCACGAAGGCGCGGAGGTCGTGGCTGCGCGTCGCGTCGAGGAGGTTCGCCGTCCCGAGCAGGTTGCTCGTCAGCGTGCCGACCCGGTCGGCCTGGGTGACGAACGTCCCCTGGGCCGCCGCGTGGTACACCACCTCGGGCCGGCACCGATCCACCGCCCGCTGCGTCGCGGTCGCATCGCGGAGGTCGGCCTGGTGTACCTGACAGCGGTCGAGCACCGCGCGGAGGCGCTCCAATCGACTGCCGGAGCGGACGAGGAGGTGAACCTCTTTCGCGGCGGCCAACTCGGCGCGCGCCAGGTTGGCGCCGACGAACCCGCTCGCGCCCGTGATGAGGACCCGTTCCGGGTGAGACATCCTTGCGTTCTCTCCTTTCACGGGCCCCTCATAGCGGTTTGCGATGCCGGCGAACAGCCGGCGTAAGCCGGCTGGTCTGGCACGCCACATCAGGTGCTGTACCAGCCGGCTTACGCCGGCCGTTCGCCGCTGCTCTAGCCCGCCCGGCGCAGCGCCGCCGCGGGGCTGTCGAGGTACTCGCGATACCAGGCGATGGTCTCCACCAGCGCGTCGTCGAGTGTGTAGGTGGGCTTCCAGGCGAGCAAGTCGCGGGCCTTGGCGGCGGACAGGTACTGGTGCTTGATCTCGTTGGAGGCCTCGCCCTTGACGAGCGGCTCCAGGGAGGAGTCCATGAGGCGCAGGATCCGCTCCACCAGCCGCAGCACGGTCACCTGGATCTCGGTCGAGAAGTTGAACGCCTGGCCGACCACGCCCGGCCGGCCGGCCATGCACTCGGCCAGGTGGAGGTAGGCGGCCGCCCCGTCCTTGACGTAGAAGTAATCCCGGACGTAGGTGCCGTCCGAGCGGATGACCGGCCGCTGCCCGCGCAGCACCGCGCGGACGGTGCCGGGCACGATCCGGTTCCAGTTCAGGTCGCCGCCGCCGTAGAAGTTGCCGCACCGCGTCACGCACACCGGCAGCTTGTAGGTGTGCGCGTAGGTCAGGGCCAGCAGGTCGGTGCAGGACTTGCTCACGTCGTACGGGTGCTGGCCCGCCAGCGGCGTGTCTTCGGTGTACGGCAGGACGAGCTGATCGCCGTACGCCTTGTCCGAAGAGGCCACCACGACGTGGGGGTTCAGGCCGCAGCGCCGGGCCGCCTCCAGGACGCACCAGGTGCCCTTGATGTTGGTCTCGAACGTGGACAGGGGGCTGCGGTTGGCGACGCCGACGATCGTCTGGGCGGCCAGGTGGAAGACCGTCTGGACCTCGTACTCCGTCAGGACGCGCTCGATCAGCTCCTCCGACTCGACGCCGCCGCGGACGATGTCGATCCGCTGGTCCAGCCCGGAGCGATGCAGCTCCGAGCCGAAAACCTGGTCCCGGACCAGCCCGACGACATGGGCGCCGTTCTCGACCAAGGCCCGCGTCGTCCACGCCCCGACCAGCCCGGTGCATCCGGTCACGAATACCCGCCGGTCCTGCCAGAATTCCCGTGAATGGGTCATGCCCAGCCTCCCTGCCACTCCACTCACTACCCCGCAGCACGGCCGCTCACGCGGCGGCCCGGTGCCCCGCCGGCCCTCGCCAGCACGCCCAGGGGGCCTCCCGCCTGTCCCACAGCCCGTTGAGGTGCTGGTAATCGCGGCTGTTGTCCATCGGGTGCCAGAAGCCGTCGTGGAGGTAGGCCATCAGCTCGCCGTCGTGCGCCAGCCCCGTGAGCGGGGCGTGTTCAAAGATCAGCGACTCGTCGTCGTCGAGGCGCCCGAACACGTCGCGGTTGAACACGAAGAAGCCGGCGCTGATCCGCCCGGGGGCGTGAACCGGCTTCTCCTGAAAGCTGGCCACCTGCCGGCCCTGGATCTCGATCTCGCCGAACCGCCCCGGCGAGCGGACGGCGGTCACCGTGCCGGTGCGGCCGTGATGCCGGTGGAAGCGGACCAGATCGTGGATATCGACGTCACTCAGGCCGTCGCCGTAGGTCAGCAGGAAGGTGTCGCCGTGGATGTACTTCTCGATGCGCTTGACCCGGCAGCCGGTCATGGCGTGCAGGCCGGTCTCCGCGAAGGTGACCTTCCAGTTGTCGCAGGCCCCTGCGTCGTGAATCTCGACCGCCGTGGGCTCGCCGAGGCGGAAGGAGAAATCCGCCCCGGAAAGGTGGTAATCGAGGAACCAGCGCTTGACGGCCCAGCTCTTGTACCCCAGACACAGGACGAAGTCGGTGAAGCCGTGGTGGGCGTACGACTTCATGATGTGCCAGACGACCGGGCGGTCGCCGATGGGGATCATGGGCTTGGGGACGTCGTCCGCGACGTCCCGGATCCGCGTCCCCATGCCGCCACACAGAATCACGACTTGCATGCTACGACTTCCTGACGGTTCACTTCGGTTCGGGACCGGTCCGGCCGACCGGGCGGCCCGTGAGGCAGCCCCCTTTAGCGACCGTTCCTCCTCCCGGTTCCATGACGCTCGGTTACCATACGGCCCGGACACGGTCAAGGTGAGGATTCACCCAGGTCCGGAGGCTGCGGCTCGCTGGAACAGGGCCCACGCTGCACTCCGTAGCCGGTGCCAGGGCCGCGGCGGGGAGTCCGGGCGGCCGGTTTCATTGGGGCGTCAGTTCCAGGACGTCGAGCCGGGAGCCGGTGCCGGGCCAGGTGACGGTAAGCCGGTGCGTGCCCGGGGTCAGGGTCAGCGCCGCGCCCAGCGGACAGGCGGCGTAATTCAGCCCGGCCGGGACGGCCTGCGCCAGCGGCGGGCCGCCGTCGATGGCCACGCTGAAGGACCGGCCCGGCGAGGGGACCAGCCACCGGCAGCACAGCTTGTGGGGGCCGCCGGCCGCGACGGCCACCTCGTAGACGGCCGTTGCCCCGTCTGACGCCGCTTCCATGGCACGCCCCGCCACCGCTCCCGGGTCGCCGACCCCGCGCAGGTCCGCGAAGAGGGACCCGATGTCGGCGTGCCGGAAGAGGCACTGCCGAGCGGCGTCCGCCTCCCTGGCGAAGACGGAGATTCGCGCCGCACGCATCTGCTGCCACCAGCCCAGCAAGTGCTGCACGCCCAGTTCCTTGCACCACCCCGTTGCTTCCGGGCAGCGCTCCACGAGGACGCTGAGCGGCTCATGCCCCGCGCGCAGCCCACGGGCAAGCTCCACCTGTCGCGGCCGCATCGCCCGGGCGGTATCGATGGGGGCGGGCCAGTTCCACCCCACGCAGATGGCCATGCCGACTGCCATGCAGCCCGCCAGTACCCTGGAGTTGGTGCAGCGGACCAGCATGAGGAAGAGGACCACGGCAATCGGGATCTCGAGCGCGACGTAGCGGGACGACCAGAGCCCCGGATACTTGGCGCGTGCGTAACCCATGATCGCCGTGACGGCGAGGGCAGGGAGCAGGAGAGCTCCCAGATCCACCCAGCGTAGGAAGGCGGCCCCGCGGTGGCGGCACACGTCCCCCAGGAACCGAACGAGTAAGTACAGCATGGGGACGAGCAGGACGAGCAACGCCCACGGCCAGATGACCTGCAGGATCGAGTTCCCCATCCAGCCCACGGAGCACTTGGCGGCGGCCCGGAGGGTCATGGCCAAGGAGTCGCTGCGGAAGGGGTGGTGGGCGGCGGGGGAGGGAGGGACGCAGTAGATAAGCAGGGCGACCGAGGCGGCGATGGCGGCCCCGCCGAGCGCGGCGCACGCCTTCCAGGCGCGGCCGGTGCGCGCCGACCAGCCCAGGGCCAACGGCACGCATAGCCCCAGCGCCCACAGGTTCCCCGCCGGGCCCCCCGCCCACGCCACCACCAGGGCGCCGAGCAGATACCAGAGCAGGTGCGGGATCGACCGCACCTGCCACTTCACCAGCACGGCCGCGGCCGTCGCGCACCAGACCCCCAGCGCCATCGCGTAGGCGTAAGCGAATAAGGCGAGGGTTTCGTATTGAGCCGAGGAAAGAATCAGCAATGGCAGGAAGGCATCGGCGAAGCTGGAGCGCCCCCGTGCCGCCCGCACCGCCAACAGCAGGGTCAAACAGCCCAGGGCCAGCACGGCCAGATCGATCTGCAGCATGTGCCGGAAATCCCAGTCGACCAGTCGGCCCACCCATACGACCCACAAGCGGGTTAACGGGGCGCGGTGCTCATTGGCCGGGGCCCAGAGGAACTCCCAGGTGACGGGGTGCTCCCCCGTCGCCACGCCACTGAGAATGAAGGCGTAGTCGTCGGCCCATGGGAGGGAGTTGGCGAAGCGGTCCAGGTAAGCCGCCCAGGCCAGCCAGCACAGCGCCCAGACGACCGCCACGCCCCAGAAGGACTGGTCGGCGGCGAGCCCGCGCCACCACCCCTGGGCCCGGGTCGGGCTGCCATCCGCGAGCGCGCCCTCCTGGGATGGAGCCTCGGCCCGCCGCAGCCAACTCGGGAGCACTCGATGGAACACGCTCATCAACTACCTCCGGGGAACAGACGCTCTCACCGTGCGCTTGACGGCGAGAATGAGTGGCCGTTCGTTCGTTTAGCCGCGGTTCGGAGAACCGCGTTCGCCGAACGCGGTTCTCCGAACCGCGGCTAAACGTGGTGACTTTAGCCACGCTGGACTCAGTAACCGTGGCACGGCAGGCGGGCGTCAGCCCACGCAGCGATACGCTTCCCCGGCCTCGGTGAAGGGCCGCACCCGGCTGCCGGGGGGGACAAGGGGACCGACGGCCAGAAGGAACGCCTGGGCTGCGGCCAGGGAATCGGGCATCGCCTGAACCGACTCGGCCGCCCGGACCATGAGGGCCGTCAGCCGGATGCGGTCGATCAGCAAAGATTCGATGGCCTGCGCCAGGGCGCCGGCGTCGGCGGGTACGGTGAGGTGGCCGGCGGACGAGTCGGAAACCGGGGGCAGAGTCCGGACGCCGCCAGGGACGGCGATCACCGGGCACCCGCGGGCCATCAGGTCGTACACCCACAGGGGCCTGGCGGACGGGTAAAGGGCGACACAGAGGGGCCGTTCGGCGAGGGCGGCCTCGAACTCCGCGCCGTGCAGTCGGGAGACGGCGCGGTGCGGCAGATCCAGCCCGGCGGCCCGGTCGGCCACGGGACCGGCGAAGATGACGCGGACGAGCGGGTGCCGGGCGACGGTCGCGCGGAGCGCCTGCACCACCTCGGCCCAGGTGCGGTTGGGCAGGGTGGACGGGCCGGCCACCAGCACAGTTTCCGGCTGCTGCACCGACGCCGGGGCCAGCGGCTGGGTACTGAGCCACGCCGGCAAGGCGCGCACCCGAGGATCGTGGCGCCGGGCCAGCAACTCGGCCAACTCCGCGTCGAACGTGAACAGGTCGAGCCCCAGCTCATAACTCTCCGCCGCCTCGTCCCGTCCTGCGCCCGGCGGGAGGTGGAGCGGGTCGTACTCGGTGACCACGTAGGCCGCCTGGCAGGCCCGGTGCCTCACCAGGCCGACCCGGTGTGCCGCGGCGGGGTCGGCCGCGATCAGGAGGTCGCAGCACGGGATCTCGCCCCCCACCTCGACCGCGCACAGCGGCTCGAGGAAGTGGTCGGCGATGAGCCGGTCCGCGCCCGCGGCGGTGACGCCGCCCGCCCCGCCCGGGACCACGATGGTCACCTCCGCGCCGAGCCGCTTGAGGTCCGCCGCCAGGGTGAGCGCGGGGGACCGATCTCGCACCGCACGGGCGAGGTCGCCAACGACGAGCACGACCGTCGCGACCTGGTCGCCGACGCCCAGGCGGCGGCGGTGATGCAACAGCATCCGGCGGTAGGCGGCCCGCGCCTCGTCGCCAAGGACTTTCGGGCAGAACTCGGCCAGGGCGTCCTGGTGGGCCCGCTCCCCCACCTGCCGGCGGAGTTCCGGATCGGCGATCAGGTCGCGCAGCGCCTGGTACCACTCGTCGGGGGTACTCGCCAGGTAGCCGTTCACCCCGTGCCGGATGCACTCGGTGAACGGCCGGGTCGGCGTGGCCACGACGGGCACCTTCACCGCCGCGGCCTCGAAAAACTTCAGGCTGCTCTTGGCCTCGGTGAACGGGTTCATCTCCAGCGGGGCGATGTTGATGTCCACCTGGACCAGCTCGTCGGGCAGGAGCGTCCAGTCGACGAACGGCCTGGCCCGGACGCGGCCCCCAAACTTCGCGAATTCGCTGAACTCGGCGAGGTTGAAGTCCCCCGAGATGAACAGCGCGACGTTGGGGAACTCGTCCATCAGGCGCACCAGGGTCGGGGCGATGACGCGGAAGTCATTCTGGTGGGTGTTGGAACCACTGAAGTAGCCGATGCGGACCTCGTCCTCGTCCTCGTCCCGCTCCGCGCGGGCCATGGCCAGGCGGGAGAGGGCGATCTGAGTGTCGTTGAGCGCGTTGCGGACCAGGACGCTCTGCCGGCCCAGCGCCGTCGCCCGCTCGACGAGGAACGTGGTCGGGGCCGTGTAGTAGGCGCAGCGGGCCACCACGTTCCCCCAGCGGGCCACGGTCTCCAGCGCCTGGGCAGGCGCCTGGGAGGCGAGGTAACTGCTGTGGGGGATCGCCTGCTCCTCAAAGATGTAGTCGTCCAGGTCGCAGGCGACGGGCACCCCCGCCTGCTCCGCGGCGTTCAGCAGGGCCGCAATCTTCGGGGTGTACTGCCGCCGGATCAGCACGATCAGGTCATAGCAGAGGGCCTCGGCCAGCCGGTCCGGGAGGTGCAACTCGTCCATGGGGTCGGCCTCGATGCCGACCTGCCGCAACCCCTCGATGACGTTGTACCCGCGGTAGCGCATGCACGCGGCGTCGTAGGTGCCCGGGCGGATGATGAACAGGACGCGGAACGAGCGGAGGGACGGCACGCGCGGGCCGCCCACGCGGTCCGGGAAGCGCGGCGGCCAGGCGGACGCCGGGGGGGCGGGGGGCACGGGGACGGCGCCCCCGGCCGGGGCGTCGGCCAGCGCCCGCGGAGCGCCCGTGGGCGGAGCGGCCGCGACCGCTGGCCCGGCGTCCGGGGCGGGGGCGGCCGGCCTCCGGCGGACCAGGTTGAGGAGCCAGCGGGCGCTCTGCCGCACCCGGTGGATAGTCCGCCAGCCCCGGGAGCGGTAGACGGCATGGAGGGCCGTCAGCGCGGCCTGCCGCTCCGCCCAGAGCGAGGCGCACTCGGCCCGCGTCGCGGTGTGCTCGGCCCGCACCGCGGCGAGTTGCGCGCCCAGCGCTTCCAGGCCGGCGGCCAGCCGGCCGTGTTCACCTCGCAGGCGCTCGAGTTCGGCGGCCACGCCGTCCCGGTCCCGCCGCTCGGCGTCGTACCGCTCCTTGAGCCGGGCCACCTGCCCGCGCAGGTACTCCGCCTCGTTCGGCAGGCAGCCGGCATTCAGTCCCAGGTCGTCGCGGATCGGGTGCAGCAGGTCGCGGGCATCGGCTGACATGACAGGTCTCCTGCGAAACGGCGTTCCGTGGTTGGTCTCGTCGCCCGAACTGGCCGGGGCGATTATACGGTCGCCTAAACAGGCGGTTCTGCAACGGCGACGGGATACTCTCCCTCGGGCTTGACCGCCGTGAGCTGGAACCCGGCGGCGAACCGCTTCTGCACTTCCTGCGGCAGCTTGCCCAGCAGATCCCACAGCGGGCTCTGCCGGCGCCCCGTGTCCGTCCAGGAAGACGCCCAGCAGTCCAGCGAGCTGGCGGCCAGGCGGCGACGCGCTTCCGGCCCGTGCGCCGCCTCGACCGCCTGGAGCATCTCGCACGCCAGCCAGGCGATCACGTGGGCGGGGTTGAAGTTCTCCGAGACCGACACCGACTCGACGTCGAACTCCCGGAACCACTGCCGCAGGCCGAACTCGGTCGTGTTGTAGTAGTGGTGGGGGGCCTCGTGGAGCGGTTGCAGGAAGGCGGTGTGCAGCACCAGCCGCCCCCCGGGCTTCAGCACCCGGCGGATCTCGGCCGCCGCCCGGTTCGGGTCGGACAGGTGCTCGAACGTGTTGAACGTCACCACCGCGTCGAAGGCCTCGTCGGCGAACGGCAGGTGGTGGGCGTCGGCCACCACGTCGGTGTTCCGGAAGATGGTGTATTCCAGCTCGACGCAGTGCTCCAGCTTGGTCCGGGTGCCGCCGGCCCCGAGGTTCAGGACCCACCCCGGCTGCCACATCAGCCAGTCGAGGATGTCGGTCGGCGGCTGGTTGCTGATGTGCTCGGCGGGCATCACCCGCGGCTCCGCGGCCCGCCCGGGCAGGAACACCGGACGGCCGAGGTGGACCGGGTAGCCGGACGCGCACTCGGTGCAGCGCAACATCTGGCCCTTCGGCGTGAGGGGGCCGTGGCACGCCGGGCAGGCGAGCAACGAGAGCAACGTGTCTAAACGGGACGTACGGGTGATCACAGTCTTCTCCTTCGGACCTCGGTCTGACCGTCCGGGGGCCGGGCCGCGCTGCCCGGCCGCCCCGCAGGCTACCGCCGCTTGCCCGCAACGCGCTTCAGCACGGACCAGAGTCCCTGGCCCCGCCAGATCTGGAACACCCGCCGGACGCGGCACAGCAGGCGGTAGCGCCGGCTTGCGTCCGGGGCCAGCCACGAGCGGCCGCGCCGCACCCGCAGGGCGAAGCGGTAGGCCAGGCTCCGCTGCATCAAGCCGAGCAGGCGGTCGCGCTCGACCACGGCGCCCCACAGCGCCTCGGCGTGGGCCTGGATCCGGGCGGCCTGCGCGCGGTCGGCGGCGAGTTGCTGCTCGGTCCGGTCGCGGTCGCCCCGCAGCGCGGCGGCCTCTTCCCGGGCGGCGGCGAGTTGCCCTTCCACCAGGCCGGTCGCCTGCCGGGCCTCGCTCACGTTCTGCCGCAGCCGCGCCAGCTCTTCGCCGGCGGACTGCGCCTTCCCCTTCCACTCGTTCAGCTCGTTCAACACCGGGGACCCGGTCGGGTGCGAGCGCAGAGTGTCGGCGTCGGACCCGGTGCCGCGAATCGCCTCCCGGTTCATGGCCCAGAGCAGGTCCAGGTAGCGGACGTTGCCGGTGTAGAGGGCGGCGAGGCGGGCGACGTCGCTGGCCGCGTGCGGGTGGTCGCGGCGCGCAATCACGGCCAGACTGCTGGAGGCCAGCGCCTCGGCCGACTCGCGGGCCAGCCACAGCCGCCGGCCGGTCTCCGGCCGGCAGGCCCTCAGCAGGGCCTCAACCGCCCCCGACTCGTTGACCGGGCCGACCCCCAGCAGGAGCACGAGGGCGTCCGGGCGGGTGTCGAACCAACGCCCCACCGCCTCCGCCAGGCCGTCCGGGTCTTCGGCCCGGGCGTCGGCCAGGACGACGACGCCGTGGCGCGGGGGCAGGTCCGCCGGCACGTCGGCGCCGGCGAGGAACTCGAGCGGCACGGCGGTGGCCCGGTGGCCGCCGACGTACTGCCGCAGCGCGGCGGCAACCTCGTCGCCGTCCGGACCGGGCCTCAGCCCGGCCAGGACGCGGCGGGGGGCCGGGTGGTTCAGCGCCACGACAGTGCTCGCCCCTCGGGTGGCCTGGGCTGCCAGGTCCACGAGCACGAACCGCCCCGCGTGGAGGTCCACGAGGAGATGGATCAGGAGGGCGTCCAGCGGGGGGAGGACCTCGTCGAGGTCGGGGCCGAGGGGCCCGGCCGCGGCATACTCCTCCCAGTACTCCTCAACCGGCTGCCGCGTCGTCATGATCGACGGGAGGCGGGGGCGACTGTCGAAGACGGTCATAGGCATAAGGCACCTGCTTTCGGCTCACGAGTGCGGCGCCCCGCCGGCCCGCGGCCGGGCGGGGCGCCGCACCTGGCGGTGTTAAAGGTAGCCGAGTTCCGGGTGGTAGCGGCGGTGGCGTGTGCGGAGCGGCAGACGGCTGCGGGCCTTCACCTGGTTGTAGATGCGCTTCAGCCGGGCGTCGGTCAGGAGCAGCTTGGTGTTGTCCTGGCTCATCGAGGTGGGCAGGAGGTAATAGTACCCCAGAACGACCGGCACGAAGAGGATCTCCCGGCCGCTGGTGGCGAGGTGCAGCCAGCACTCGTAGTCCTCCCACGTCGTGTAGCTGGTGTCGTACCCGCCCGCGTCCAGCAACTGCATGCGGTCGAAGACGGCGAAGGCGTCGATGTAGTTGTCCTTGAAGAGCTTGTCCTGAATGCTCTCGTTGCTGACCGCGTGGTGCGCCACCTCCGCGGAGACGGACCGGATCAGGAGGGTGCCGTAGGCGCCGGCGGCGCCGGTCTGCTTGAGGGCGTTCACGAAGCAGGGCAGGTTCTCCGGGATCAACTCGTTGTCGGCGTCCACGAAGGCGATGTGGCGGTAGCGGGCGTGCGCCAGGGCCTGGTTGCGGCCCGCCGGCAGGCCGGCGTTGGCGGCGAACGCCAGCACGCGCAGGCCGTCCGCGTAGTGGCGTGCCTCCAGCTGCCGGAGCAGCGTGACGGAGCCGTCGCGGGAGTTGTCGTCGATCACGAGGACTTCCGCCCCGCCCCCCTGCGCGCGGACCTGGGCCGCGGCGCGCAGCGCCGAACGGATCGCTCTGGGGAGCAGGAGCTCGTGGTTCCAGTTGGGGATGGCAATGGTCACGCCGTCCTGGCATCGCATGGGCCGGTCTCCACTCGGTCCGGGGATCCTCGCCGTCTTCGCCGCGGGCCGCCCCCCCGGAGATCGGGGCGCCGCGCCTGGGCCGGCGTCACGCCGCGCGGCGCCGCGCCTCCCTGGGCAGGTCACGCGGGGACAGGCCGATCTCGGTCACCACGCCGGCCAACTGCTGCGCGAGCGTGGGGAGCGCCTGGAAGTCCTGGTAGAACTGCCGGCGGACACGGGCGAACACGTCGGCGTTCAGCCGCGCGCCAAGGTCGTCGGCCTCCATCATCAGGTATCGGAACGGCGCCTCCTTCGGCACGCCGCCGGAGGCGCTCACCACCTTCACCGGCACGCTCCCGGTGAGCAGCGAGGTGCGGAACCGCTCCGGCTCCAGGTAGAAGTGGTCGTGGTGCGAACACCAGATCTGGTAGCGCGTGCGCCGCAGCACCGCCTCGAACTGCTGCTGGTTCAGGTGCGGGGAGTCTTTTTCGGTGTACGGGGCCAGCGTCGGGATGTAGACGAACCCTCGGGGATCGACGGTCCGGATGATCTGGTCCACGAGGGCCACCCGGTTGTGGGTGTTGTGGCCGACGAACGCCCACGGGATCGGCCGCGCGCCGGCGTCCTGGCACACCTCGGCGGCCAGCTCCTGCTCCGCCGGCGTGAGCCCGGAGAAAACGAAGCGGTAGGTGGCGCGGTGGGCCGGCTCGAGCCAGGGGGATTGATCGTACAGGCCCAGGTCGAGGAGCAGGTCCACGTCGGCGCGGGCACTCAGCTCGCGAAGGCGGTGATACCAGTACGTCCCGACACAGTCGATGGCGAGGCAGGCCGCCCCCCGGCAGGAGCGGCGGAGGGCGCGCACCTTCTCGATGCCGGCCGCCTCGTCGCCATAGCTGTGCAGCACCTCGGCCAGGTTCGACAGGATGCAGGTGTCGTACCCGCCTTCGCGACACTCCTGGAGGGTCCGAACGTCGGCCGAGTAGCCCAGGCTGCGCAGGGCCTCCGCGACGCGGTGGCCGCTGAGGTTGTAGAAGTAGTTGACTGTCCCCGGGATGACGATCAGGGCCCGCTTGCCGCGCGAGTCACTCAGCGATGCCGCCATTGTCCCACCTCGCACCTGGTTCTCCGCCCGCCGGGCGTGCTCCACTCACACCGCTCCACTTGCCAGGCCCTGACTACCGGCGAACGGTCGGCGTAAGCCGGCTGGTCCTGCACTCACATGGGCTGACGTACCAGCCGGCTTACACCGGCCGTTCGCCAGGATGGGCTGACGTACCAGCCGGCTTACACCGGCCGTTCGCCAGGACATGGGCTGACGTACCAGCCGGCTTACACCGGCCGTTCGCCAGGACGCCCCTGGTTCATGCACTAGGCGCTCAACCGCAGGCCAAGGCCGGCGCGGGCAGCCGCGGGCGGCCGGTTCGCGTGGTACGCCTCGAGCAGGACCCGCTCGTGGTTACCCGTCGTCTCGGCGAAACTGGGGAGGTGATGGAAGGCCAACTCACCGTTCGCCGCCAGCCGCTCCCGCGTCTCGGGCTCCATGAGCAACCGCTGCAAGTGCTCGGTGAGCTGGGCCACGTCCCCGGGGTTGTACGTCAGGGCACTGAAGTTCGGCTGGATCTGCTCGCGGATGCCGAGGACGGTCGTCGTCACCAGCGGGACGCCGAAGGCGAACGCCTCCAGGGTGACGGCCGGGAAGCCTTCGGTGGACGAGCAGCAGGCGAGGACATCGCTGGCCCGGTAGTAGGGGAAGACATCATCCGTCTCGGGGACCATCCCGAAGTGGCCGCGGTCCTCGCCGATCAGCCTCCGCAGGTACTCCAGGTAGTCGCCCGGCCGGCAGCCGACGAGGTAGAAAAAGACGTCGCGCCGGCCCCGCCGCAGCAATTCGAGGGCTGCACGGACGAAATCGTGCTGCCCCTTACGCGCGCAGGTCGTCCCGATGATCGAGATCACTTTCCGGTCGGGAGGGCAGCCCAGCCGCGCGCGGGCCGAGCCGACACTGTGCTCCCGCCGGAACCGATCGATCGCCGCCCGGCAAACCCCGTTGCGGAAGACGCTGAAATTGTCGTGGGTGTTCAGCTCTGGATAGTCGTACCGGACGGCCTCCGAGGAACAGGTGATCCGGTAAGGGAGCGTAAACGCCTCGAGCGCCGGGTGGACGAGGTGCCTGCCGAACCGCTCGAAGTAGTCGCGCCAGTTGACACGTTCGTGGAGGCTCCAGATGGACGGCAGGGCGCAAAAGGCGGCGGCGTGGACGGCCCAGAAGGCGGCCAGGGTGTTAGCGTGGACGACGTCGCAGCCCTGCCGCCGCACCCAATCACAGAACTCCTGCAGGGCTTGGGGGAAGGACAGCTCCGGGTTGGCAAGTCGGTCGCCCCATTCCGGAACAACGTGCAGGGGCACCTTCTCCGCGCGGTAAAGGCGGGCGAGTGGGCCGTCGGCGGCCGCGAACACCTGCGGCAGCACCCGGCCGCGTTCTTTCAGGGCGACGGCGAGCCGGTACTGCCAAAGGGCCGGGCCTTCCAGGTTCAGGTTCGGAGTGCAGAAGAGGGCCTGGACGGCAGGAGCGTCGGGAGGCACGTCAAGGTGAGCCAATCGCGTGTTGATCTGGAAGAATTCGTTGTGCGGGCTCAGATTGGGGTTGAAGTACGGGTCCCGGGTCTTCCCCCAGGCCTTGTGGTAGGCAAAGCCCTCGAGCGGGTTGTCGCCGGGTCCTCGGGAAGCCCCCTCGTAGTGGGACAGCTCGGCGCGCGGCGCGTAGACGGTCCGGTAGCCGCGGTCGCGGAGCCGCAGGCACAGGTCCACGTCGTTGTAGGCGACGGCGAACCTCTCCTCGTCGAAGCCCCCGATCTCGAGGAACAGGTCGCGGCGGAGCAGCAGGCACGCGGCCGTCACCGCGTTGCAGTTGCGGCCCACGAGGGCGTATCCGAGGTAGCCGCCCTCCTCCCCCGGCAGCATGCGGAAGGCATGCCCCGCCATGCCGCCGTGCATTTCCGTCATCACGCCGGCGTGCTGAACGCGGCCGTCCCCGAACAGGAGGCGGGCGCCGACCGGGCCTACGCCCTCGAACCGGGCGTAGCCCACCATCTGGCTCAACCATTCCGGGTTGCGCACCTCGGTGTCGTTGTTCAGGAACAGGACGTACTCGCCATCGGCGTGGCGGGCGGCCTCGTTGTTCAACCAGGCGTAGCTGAACTGCCCGCCGGGGCAGGACAGGCGCAGCACGCGGCAGCGGTCGGGCAGGGAACCGAGGAAGGCGAGGGTCTCCGGGTCGTCGCTGTCGTTGTCGATGATGAGGACGTTAAAATTCTGGTAAGTCGTCTTCTCCAGCACCGAGAGGACGCAGGGCCGGAGCAGCGCCACGCGGTTCCGCGTGGGGATGATGACTGTGACCGGGGGGCCGGAGTCCGGGAAGTCGATGGCGAAGGCCATCGGGTTGCCGGGGGCGCCACGGGGGCTGCCGGACACGCGGCCGGGGACGCCGCGGCGCAGCAGGGCTTCCTGCACGGCGCGGGCGCCGCGGGGGAAGGCGTCGGGCTCGGCCGCCGCCGACGGATACCCGCGGTGGTAGAGTACGCGCGAGACGTGGACGACCTTCCGGGCCTTCTCGGTGGTCCGCAGGGCGAGGTCGTACTCCAGGCAGCCCTCGAAGCCGGCGCGGAAGCGCCCGAGGCTCTCGAAGAGGCGGCGGCGGACGGCCAGGGCGCCGCCGAGGTACGGGCAGGACAGGAGCAGTTCCGGCGACCAGTCGGGCTTGAACCGCGGGGCGGAGCGCCGGCCCGCCGCGTCCATCCGGTCGTCGTCGGAGTAGACCACGTCGGTCGCGGGATCCTCAAGGAACGCCCGGACGAGTTCCAGCAGGCAGTCGGGCGCGAGCCGGTCGCCCGGGTCGAGGAACACGAGGAACTCGCCCTGAGCGAGGCGGGCAGCCTCGTTCGCGGTCGGGTTGCTGTCCCCGTCCGGGTAGGTGACCCGGATGCGGGGGTCTTGCGATGCGGCGTGGCGCAGGGACGTGCGGGTCTCCGGCGCGGCGCGACCGTCGGCGCCGACGCACAGTTCCCAATTCGGATAGATCTGGCCGGTAACGCTGGCGATCGCCACGCCGAGTCGGGCGCGGTCGCCGTCGGAAACCGGCATGACGACGGCGACGAGTGGTTGGCGTGGCAGAATGCTCAACTTGTGCCGGGCAGCGGCGCGGGCGCTCTCGTTCCAGGCGTTGTGGGCGAGCCAGCGCTGGTACGGGTCCACGTGGGGCGGAATGGCGTAGCTCGCCGCGCCTGGAAGGACGGGCTCCGGCTCGGGGGGGCACGCCGCGGCCGGCAGCGGAAGCGCCGCCGCTGGGGCCAGGACCGGGGGCGGAAGCGGGGGGAGGGGGGCTGGCCTGCGGCGCAGGCGCAATGCTTCGAGGAGCCGCCGGAATCCTTGTGCGGAAGGCAGTCTGCCGTGCAGGACCGGCCAGCGGACGGAGCGCCAGAGGAGCCACGAGGCCCTGGCCCCCCGCCGGCACCATCCAAGACCAAATCCCTGCCCCATCCCTGTCCCTCTCGTTCCGCGGAACCTTCTTCAGTCCCTGGAGCCCGTTGTTGCCCAACGAGCGAAACGTTTGTAGCGGCGGCGCGGGTGGCTGTCAAGAGCACTGCCGGCCCGCGCCCCGACGGGGCGAGTGGACTGAGAAAAGCCACGCGGTGCCCGCCCCCGCCTCCGCGGTGAACTACCCCGCTTTGGCGCAGACGAGGATGTCCTGGTAGCTGGTGTGCCGCCACCTGCCGCACCACGACCCGGGGTACTTCCCCACGACGGCCAGGCCGCGCTGCGCGACCCACTCCAGCAGGAGGGGCTCCCTGTAGGCGATCGCGTTCTCGGGGTGTCCCGGGTCACTGGTGAAGCACTCCTCCAGCGGGTGGACGAAGTCCTGGGTGCTCTTCCCTTCCTGAATGAGTTCCTCGGCCTCCGCGGTGAGCAGGAAGCAGGTGATGAGGCACCGGCCGCCGGGGCGGAGGACGCGCTGGATTTCGTCCAGGTAATGCCGCACGTCCGGGGCCAGCATGTGCGTGAAGACGGACGTCAGGAAAACGAAATCAAAGCTCGCGTCCTCGTAGGGGAAGGAGAACGTCGAGGCGTGCAGGGCCCCGGCAGGGTTGTACCACTTGTTATGAAGGTCGATTTTTTGGAAGTGGAAGTTCGGGCGGCGTGCGGCGATGGTGCTCTGCGCCGACTCGATGAGTCGGTCCACGATGTCGAAACCCTCGTAGCGAGCGACGGGGTCGAGGTAGTGGGCCAACACGTAGGCCATCCGGCCACACCCGCAGCCGACATCAAGGACGTCGGATCGCGGCCGAAGGCCGCCAAACTGGATAAAATAAGACAGGAATTCCGCCCCAATGGCGAGGAATCCGCCGCCGATGTACAGGCTGTCTTCTTCGCTCGCCGTCGCTATTTGCGGCTCGAGGAGACGGACGACGCTACGGCATTCCTGCTCGCGGACCAGCGGGGTGCAGATGATCACCGAGGCCTTGGCCCGCGCCTCCTCCTGTCGAGAAAGGGGGATCTCCAGTCGGAAGCGGCAGTTGTCCGCGGCGGTGAGGTGCGGGTGAGCCGCCTTCACATCGGGGCTCGGCAACCCCTTGACCACCTGCTTTGCCGTGAAGTCCTTGCCCGCGCAAGTCACCTTGAACCCGTCGATCGTACCAGCACCGAGCAACCCCGCCCAGCCCTCGAGCCGTAACCTACCGTTTTCGACCGTGACCGTGTCCAGGTATCCCAGGGACTCTAACACCTTGGCTACCCCCCTAATCCTTCGGATTCGTCCTGAAACCGACCGATGCGAAACCGTTAGGGCCGCGCACGCGGAATGGGAGGATACTCACTTCCCCTGGTAAGTCAAGCCACGTGTCGGCGCCCGCATTTGTCGGAATTGACGGCCTCGAGGTGGCCTTCCGTGCCCGGCCCGCTGGGACGACCGGGTTCGTCCTGATGCGCGAACCCGGGCCGTCCTTCTCTCCCCGCGCCGGGGGCGGGCTGCGGGAAGCGGCCCGGGCTTGCCTTCGGCAGACGCGGCGGCTTCCGCACATGCGGCAAACTTCCGTCAAGCGTCATGCCCGCTCCGGCCGATCAATAAGGAACGAATTACCCCTTCGCGGGGGGCCGGCGCCGGTGCGGCGCTCTCCCTTCGCCGAGGAGGAACCGAGTCCCTTTCCGTTTCCGGCGGCGCCGGAGGGGAGGCGGAGGCCGCCCGCCGCGCACGCCCCCTCGGGCTTGATGGTCGCGTGCCGCGCCCGCGCCGCATTTTTTGGGAGTGCCTGTCCATGAGCTTCTTCCCCTTCCGCTGGTCGTCACAGCCCCGCGGCCGGAATGGACGCCAACCGGCCCGCCGTCGTAACGAAACCCGTCTCCAGGTGGAGGCGCTCGAGGACCGCTCCGTGCCCAGCGCCACTACCATCAGCGGCTTCGTCTTCCACGACCTCAACAACGACGGCCTGTACAACGCGAACCAGGGGGAGATGCCGATCGCCAATAACCCCATCGTCCTCCAGAATGCCGCCGGCACCACCATCGCCTCTGCAATCACCCGCTCGAACGGGTATTACGAGTTCAACACCGACAGCACCATCGACACGACCCCCAAGACACTGACCTACACCGCCACCTTCCCCCCGACGCTCACGGACTTCAACCTGACACGGGCGGTTTCTCAGTTCGACCCCAGCCTGGGCACGCTTACCTCGGTCGAGATCATCGACAACGCCTCGATCACCAGCGACATCCGGGTGGAGAACACGAGCACGAGCTCGCCCTCGACGATCACCGGCAACATCGGCGGCAAGCTGACGCTCACCGGACCGTCAGGCCTGTCGCTCCTGAGCACGCCGCAGGCGAACGCCGGCTCCTTCACCGCCGCCGTCTTCGACGGCACCTTCGACTTCGCCGGGGCCAGCGGCAAGGACTTCGGCAACCAGACCGCCAGCGCCTCGCAAGCGACGCAGCTGACGGGCGACGCCATGGCGCCCTTCGTCGGCACCGGCACCGTCATGCTGACCGAGCAGGCTGTCGCGACGTCGTCGGCGACCGGCAACGGCAACATGGCGGCGCAGATCGCCAGCACGGGGGCCGCCACGGTGACGGTCGTCTACCACTACACGCCAAGCAACGCCCTCCGCCCCGGCAACTACATCATCGTCGAAACGGAGGAGCCGCCGGGCTACTTCGACGGCAAGGACTCCAGCAACAACGCCGTCCTGCCCAACCCGCCGGGGTACAACGTGATCCCGATCACCGTGACCGGCCCCGACATGCCCAATAACGACTTCGGCAAGCTCCTGCCGGCGAGCCTGTCGGGATTCGTGTACGTGGACGCCAACAACAACGGCATCCGCGAGGCCGGGGAGGCGCCGATCGCGGGGGTGACGGTCAAGTTGGACGGGACCGACGACCAGGGACATGTGGTAGGTCTGGGCACGACCACGGACGGCAACGGCTTCTACCACTTCGACGGCCTGCGGCCTGGGTCGTACGCGCTCAGCGAGTACCAGCCGGCGGGCTACCTCGACGGCAAGGACACCATCGGCTCGCAGGGTGGCAGCGTCGCGGGCAACGACGTCTTCGGCCCCATCGCCCTGGCCATGGGCATCAACGGCACCAACAACAACTTCGGCGAGCTCCTGCCGCAGATCTCCTCGCCGCCGCCCCCGCCGAATAGCCCACCGCCGCCGCCCGCCTCTCCGCCCGCGGCCGACCTGGCGATCGTCAAGACGCCGAGCGCCACGACGGTCCCGGTGAACAGCCCCCTGATCTACACGCTGACGGTGAGCAACCTCGGCCCGGACACCGCGAGCGGCGTGACCGTGCAGGACGGCCTCCCCGCCGGCGAAGTCTTCGTCAGCGCCAGCGGCGTGGGCTGGCAGATCAGTCAGGCAAGCGGCATCATCACCGCGACCACCGCCTCGCTGGCGCCGGGGGCGACCTCGATCATCACCGTCGCGGTCGTCGCCCCCGCCGTCCCCGGCACGGTCACGAACACGGCGACCGTGACGTCGAACACGCCGGACACCAACCCGAACAACAACAGCAGCACGGCGACCGTGAACGTGATCGCCTCGACGATCCCCCCGGGTGGGCCGCCGGGGATCGGCGTCTCGGTGTTCGCGCCGACGCCGGCCACCTTCCCGCCGCCGAACCCCAACGGCGTGGCGGGCAAGAACGACCTGTTCACCTCCAGCGGCGCGAGCGCCGCGGACCCGACCCTGGCGGGGCAGGTGGCTTACGTCGATGGCCTCTATCTGACGCTCGCCGGACGGGACGGCACCAATGCGGAGTTGATCGATGGCGTGACGCAGCTGCGGGCTGGCGCCTCGCGGTTGGGGATCGTGGAGGGCGTTTGGGCGGCAACCGATCACCGCGCCCGGGAGGTCCAGATCCTGTTCCAGACCTACCTCGGGCGTGCGCCGGGCAGTGACGGGATCGCGTACTGGAGCGGGGCGCTGGCGGCCGGGGCGACGGAAACGGGCGTGGCGGTGGCGATCGTCACCTCGCCGGAGTACACGAACAACCACCCCGACACGGCCTCGTTCATCGACAGCCTGTACCGCGCCGCCTTGGGGCGGCCGGTCGATGCCGGGAGCCTGAGTTACTGGACCCAGGTCGTGGCAGGGAGCGGGCGGGCGGCCGCGGCCCGCGGCATCCTGACGTCCGACGAGGCGTACACGCAGATGATCAACGCGGTCTACAGCCAGTACCTCGGCCGCAGCGCGACCGCCGCGGACACGCAGTGGCGGCTGAACCA
Organism: Gemmatales bacterium; assembly: GCA_038227745.1. Lineage (GTDB taxonomy): Bacteria > Planctomycetota > Planctomycetia > Gemmatales > Gemmataceae > DASPXY01. Next base: position 34,320 of record JBBRPS010000012.1, read on the forward strand.
ACTCCACGCCGGCATGACGCCGCAGGATACGGCCGCGAGCGTGCTGGCCTCCGACGAGTTCTACAACCGCGCGGCCCAGGCCGCGGTTTGAGAACCTTTGTAGCTCCGTCCCCCGACTGAAGCGATGGGCACTTCCATCGGGGGACGGAGCCCCCTCCTACGGGTCTTCGTAGGAGCCGGCTCCGTCCGGCGATTTCCGATCGGGGGACTTCTATCGGGGGACGGAGCCCCCTCCTACGGGTCTTCGTAGGAG
>JBBRPS010000013.1:0-33932 GCA_038227745.1 Gemmatales bacterium
GTGCGCAGCCAGTAGATTCCCGCCAGCGCCGGAAGCGCCAGCAGGCCGGCCAGGGCCCAGGGGGCGATGAAGACTGGGAACATTGTCGATGTTGCCGAGTTTGTTTAGCCGCGAGCGGTGAGCCAGATCCCGCTGCGCGGGGCCGCGCAGCGGATCTGGCTCACCCGCTCGCCCCCCGCGTAGCGGGATCTGGCTCACCGCTCGCGGCTAAACGACCTTGAGAAACTCCGCCGCGACCAGTTCGTCCAGCCGCCAGTCGCGCAGGAAGCGCTCGGCGACCAGGGTGACGAACAGCGCCCCCACCTGGCGGCAGGCCTGGTGCCAGTTCTGTTGGTGTCGCGCCAGCCCCTCGCGGTAACGGCGCACCGCCGCGCCGTCCACGAACACCTCCTTGACCTCGTCGCTCTCGACATCCACCAGCCGCAGGTTGCCCTCCGCGGGCGGGTTGACGTCGGCCGCGGCCAGCAGCTGCACGATGGCGACGGCGGTGGCGCGCTCGGCACACGGCCCCAACAGGTGCAGCGGGTCGCCCGGCCAGAGCAGGTCGCTGACCAGCACGCGCAGCCCGCGCGGCCGCCACGCCGGCGGCCGGCGCGCGAAAGCGTCGGCGGGGCTGCCGCGGAAGTCGAACGCGACCCCCTCCCAGGCGCCCGGCCGGCCGTTGCCGCCCACGACCGCCGCGCTGCCGTCGCGCGTCAGCCAGACCTGGTGCGCGTAGCCGGCGTTGTCGGCGGCCGTCGCCAGCAGCGCCGCCAGCGCCAGGGCGGCGCCGGCCTTGGCGCTGCCCTCCAGGGCCATCGACCGCGAGCCGTCCAGCACCACGTCCAGATGCGGGTTGACCTCCTCGTGGAACAGCTTGACCGTCAACTGATCGCTGCGGGCGTAGGCGTTCCAGTCGATGTGGCGCAGGTCGTCGCCGGGCTGGTAGTCGCGGTGCTCCTTGAACTCCAGCGAACTGCCGGCACGCGCCCCCTGGTGCGTGCCGGCAGCCCCCCGCGGCACGCGCCGCGGCGCCGCCAGCGCGTACCGAGCCCCCGCGCGCTCGCCCTCCAGGAGAAAATCGCGGTCGGTCGCGTTCATCGTCCTCCTCACGTCGCCGACCGGGTCACGTCGGCCGGGGCCGCGTTGACCGTCACCGGCGCCGGGGCGGGAGCGGGCGCTGTGGTAGGCACGTACGGGCGGAAACGGGCCATCTGCCGGAGGAACCACGGGACGTTCAGCAGGGTCGCCACCCCTGCCCAGATCAGGACGGTGAGGAGGAAGGCGTCACGCAGTTGCGGCCGGCCGACGACCTCGCCGACGGCAATCATGCCGCTGATGGGGTTGAACAGCGTCCAGCCGTAATCCTGGAACAGGTTCCAGCGGCTGCCGTGGACCAGGAACCCCAGAATCATCGGCAAGGCGCTGCCCAGCGCCATCAGGGTCACCGCCATCACCCAGGTGAAGAGGGCCTGCTCCCGCGCGAACAGCCGCCGCAGCGCCACCGCCGTCAGGCCGTAGCAGTAGAGGTACAGGAACAGCATCGCCACCGTCTCGAAGGCGACCGGCAGCATATCCCTGCGGGCCCCCATCGACCCGCGGAAGAGGAAGGTGCGTCCGGCGGCCGGGGTCGATTCCCGCCAGCCCCAAACGACCGCCCAGGTCAGCCCGAACAGCAGCAGCGCGTGCAGGATGCCGCCGGCCGCGCCGCTGTAGAACAGGAACGCGGGCACGCGCAGCCACCAGCGGCGCGGGATGGTCCGGGCCACGCGCGGCGTCCAGTGCTCGCGCTCGTTGATGGCGATGACGAGGTAAAGCGCCAGCAGCGGCACGCTGAAGACTACCCAGGCCATCAGCGGGCCGTCGTGACCGATCTCCCGGCTGAAGAACCACGTCAAGGCGCCGCCGACCGCCCAAAGGCCGGTGAGCATTAGCCGCGACGGCAAGGCCCGGTTGGCGGACGGCGGGTTGACCAGCCCCACCGACCAGGTGTAGAGCAGGGCGTTGAAACCAATTACCCCCAGGGCCATGCAGGCGATGATGGCCCAGAAGTCGCGCGACTCGAACATGCCGACCACGCCGAAGTCCAGCAGCATCAGCGTGCTGGACAGGGTCATGGCGAACACCAGGAGCAGGGCGATCAGCCCGACCACGCCGAGCAGAGCTTTCAGCACGCGGTTGGCGGGGATCACCGCCAGGAAGATCGCCAGCATGACCGACCCCAGCACCACCACGAAGTCGAGGGTGATGATGAAGAAGATTGACGGCAGGTCGATGCCGCGCAGGAAGTAGGTGAAGGCCATGAACGGCGTGCAGGCGCTGAAGATCATCACCGCCAGCACGACGCCGGCGATGAACTTGCCCGAGATGATGGCCCGCGACGGCAGCGTGGTGATGAACAGGAGGTCCACGTTAATGTCGGAGCGCTCGGCGGCCAGGCGGAAGCCGGTGTAGGCGGGCAGGAAGAGCATGCACGTGGCCAGCAGCACGCCCTGAAGGAGGGCGAAGACGTCGCGGCCGGCCTGGAAGTCCGACTGCTCCAGCCGCCCGTCGATGCTATTGCCGATCAGGGAGATGCCCATGAACAGGAGCTGGAGCATCAGGAAGAGCAGCAGCACGGCCACGACGAAGCGGCTCTGCACGGCCTGGCGCAGCTCCTTGACCACGATCGGGTTGAGGGCGTCGTCGAGTCTGGCGAGGATGCCGGGGGATTTCATGGTTGGTGTCTCGTCGTTGCCGTTTGCACGGTTCGTGGCCGACTCGCTCCGCGAGTCGGGGGCGACTTCAACCCCGACTCGCGGAGCGAGTCGGCCACGAACCGCGCCACTGAGCGGCTAAATCTCCTACTGGACCTCTCCCTTGGTGACATTCATGAAGACCTCTTCCAGGTCGGCCCGGCGCTGGCGGTATTCGAGGACGCGGAAACCATCGCCCACCAGCTTCGCCAGCAGGTCGCAGCACGTCTCCTCGTTGCCGTTGATCTCGGCCTCCACGGTGTTGTCCATCAGCAGCGTCACCTTCTCCACGAACGGCGTCTCCAGCAGCCGCTTGTGCACGTCCTCGTGCCGCTCCAGCACGCGGATGTGGACCGTCCGCCGCGGCACGTCCTGGTGGAGGATGCTCTCCAGCGTGCCGGCCCGCAGGATCTTGCCGTGCTCGATGATCACCACGCCGTTGCAGATCTCGGCCAGCTCCGTCAGGATGTGCGAGCTGATGAGGATCGCCTTGCCCTGCCACGACAGCATCTTGAGCAGCTCGCGCAGCTCCACGCGGGCGCGCGGATCCAGGCCGGCCGCCGGCTCGTCCATGATGAGCACCGGCGGGTCGTGCAGCAGCGCCCGCGCCACGCTGACGCGCTGCTTCATGCCCTTCGACAGCGTCACCAGCGGCTTCTCGCGGATGCCGGTCAGGTTCGTGAACTCCTCAATGCGGTCGAGCACCTGCCGGCGGTGACCGCCCTTCAGGCCGTACGCCCGTCCGAAGAAGTCGAGGTAATCGTGGACCGACATGTCGCGGTGCGTCGGCAGGTTGTCCGGGACGTAGCCGACCAGCCGCCGGGCCTTCTCGGGGTACTCCACCACGCTGACGCCGTCGATGAAGGCGTCGCCCGCGGTCGGCTCGTCGAGCGTGGCGAGGATGCGCATGGTGGTCGTCTTGCCGGCGCCGTTGGGGCCGACGAAGCCGAAGATCTGCCCCGTCGCGAAGGCGAACGAGATGTTATCGACCGCGCGGGTGCGGCCGTAATACTTCTTGAGGTTCTGAACGCTAACGCGCATCGCCGGGGACCTCCTTCAGGATGCCGAAGACGACCGAGTGGCCCGGGCGCAGCTGGGCACTCCGCAGCCCCATCTCCAAAAACGGTGCGCCGTCGAGCAGGGCCACGTACGTTCCGGGCCGCAGGAACTCTTCGGGGCGGGCCGCCAGGGTCTGGCTCAGCGTCAGCCAGTCGCCGGCGAAGCCCTCGCGCACGGCCTCCCTTTTGGCCTCGGCCCGCAGGGCGGACGCGGTCAAGGCGGCCTCCTTGCCGGCGGGGATGTTCTCGGCGGTGTGGATCGTGCCCGCGCTGTCGGCCAGCCACAGCTTGACCACCGGGGCCTTGAGGGCGTTGACCGCCTTGAGCGTGCCGTCGGCCTCCTGGCGCACGGCCAGACGCTCCAGCCGCTGCTCGCTGCGGCGGACCATGAAGTGGACGGGCACCAGCGGCTTGACCCAGCCCGCATTGAAGTGCTGGCCGTTGGTCCAGTCGATGGTCCGGGCCGAGCCTTCGCGGTAGCGGTAGCCGCGGCGGAAGTCCTGCTTGAGCTGCGGCGTCACCTCGGTATCGTAGCCGAAGCGCAGGCCATCGCCCGGGGTGACGGGGCTGTAGACGCCCAGCCAGGAGACGGAGGCGGCCCGCTGCGAGGCCTCGTCCAGGACGGTGACCCCCTCCGCACGGACGTGCCCCTCCCAACCCTCCGACAGCAGCATGAAGCCGAAGACCGCCGCGCAGGTCAGCAGCGAGAAGACCGGCACGGTCCACAGCAGCCACAGGCGGCGCTTCTTCCGCGTCAGCAGGTGGACGGTCACCGGGCCGATCAGGATGGCGAACACGAGCATGGCGGTGAACAGGCTGCGCACCGGCACGCCGCGGTCCTCGACGACGGGGAAGCCAGCGTTGGCGTCGTTGGCGGAGCGGACGTTCTGCCAGGGCTGGGCCGACTGCTCCCACATTTCGAGGACGGCCCGCCACTGCTCCGGGCGCCACTTGCCGAGGTCGATCTCCGCGGCCACCAGGCACTGGCCGAAGCCGGGGTAGTAGGCGGTCAGGCCCTTGAGCGGCGAGCCGCCGTGCTTCCAGGCGTCGGGGATCCTGGCCGCCCCGACGACCAGCAGGCCGCCGCCGCACTCGACGTAGCGCCACAGGGCCTCGCGCGTCGCCGTCGGCAACTCGTCGAGTTGGCCGGCGCGCAGGGCGACGCCGTCGAAGCAGGAAAACCCGAGCCAGCGCTCGCACCCCCACGTCTTCGGCTCCGGGCCCTGGGTGAAGGCGTGGTTGGTCGCGTAGGTCCAGAACTTCCCGTCGGCGGTAAAGCCCCGCGTGCCGAAGACACCGCCGCGAACCGCGCCGGGCATCGCCCTGGGGTCGCCGATGGCGGACTTGTAGCAGTTGCCGTCGAGGGCGAAGGCCAGCTCTTGCGGGGCGAGGACATGGACGCCGACCGGGCCTCCCAGCCCCCCGCCGAACCCCCCGCCGCGGGGCCCGCCCGACAGGCCGCGGCCGCGGTTGGACTGGACGTTCAGGAACAGCGTGTCGCGCTGCGCCTGGCCGTCGATCTCGACCTCGACGTCGTTGCCGAAGTGGATCGGCAGGTCGGGCTGAAACAGCGACAGGGTGGCGGTAGCCTTCGGCCCAACCTCGATCGCCCGCCGCAGCGCCCGCAGATAGTTGCCGCCGGCGCCGCCCGGGCGGTTGCGCGGGACGCTCACCGCGACCCGGTGCGTCTCGGTTTCGGAATCGTTGCGTACCGTCAGCCGGTACTCGACGTAGCCGTGCGTGTCGTCGTTGCCGCGGTTGCCGGGCACCAGGGGCGGCTCGGAGGTGATGGTGATGTCGCCGTGCCTCATCTGGTTGGTGATGGGGCGGACCGGCGTGTCGTCGTGCGGCATGCCCCCGGGCATCCCCGCGACCGTGCCCGCGAGGGGCGAGCGCGGCGGCTGCGTCGGCGGGGGCGGGTCCGACCGTGCCCCGGGCCGCACGGGCGTCACCCACAGGGTGAACTTGCCGACGTGGCCGGAGCCCAGCGACGTGGCGAAGATCCGGTAGGTGTCCGTGCGGGTCGGCTGGAAGACGATGCGGGAATTCAGGCTGACCCCGTTGTCGTCGTTGACCGCCAGCTCCGTCCCGGTCGAATCCTCCAGGCGCAGATAGGCGTTGTAGTCGCCGCTGATCAGGTCGATGACGTAACGGCGGCCGACGGTCATCTTCAGCGGGTAGACCTTCACGAAGCCGCCCCGGCCGCGGTCGGTGGGGTCGGCAGCGGTCAGCTTATCAGTGACACTCAGGCCCCTTTCCCCCCCCGAAAAGTCCGCCCAGGGGACGACGCTGAGGTTGAAAGCCCCCGTCTGCCCGGGGTGGAGACTGGTGACGACGATCCGGTAGGTTTCCGCCTTTTTCGGGCGGAAGAACACGGACGAGTCCCTGCGGATGAAATGGTCGGCGGCGTCCGTCACCTCCTTGCCGCCGGCGTCCTCCAGGCGCAGGAAGAGGTTGAAGGCACTGCTGGCCGCGTTGAGGGTGTAGAGCTGCCCGGCCGTCATTTTGCAAGTGAAGACCTTGGCCCTACAGCCGGCGCGGACCTTGTCGAGCGGGTCGGCAGCGGTCAGCTCATCGCCGACGTTCAGCTCCTTGCCCTCCGCGACCACGAGGGTTTTCTCGCCCTTGGGGTCTTCCTTCTTGCCCGCGCCGGCGGGCTTCCCGGCCACCGGCACCGGCGGCGCCGCCAGCACCTTCCCCTTGCCGGCGCCCCCGTCCCCAGGCGGCTGCGCGGCGGCCTGCGGAAGCAGCAGGGCCGGCAGGAGAAGGCTCGCCAGCACGAGGGCGGCGCCCAGGGCTCGGCCTCGCCGGTCTTGACCGCGGCGTTCACTCATGGCTCACCTCCGCGAGTTGCAGGTCTTCGGGCAGGTTCATGCCGGTCTCGTCCAGCCGGGCGACCAGGTTGGCGACGACGGTCAGGGCGTCCACCTGGTCGAGCCGGGCCTTGTAGCCGAGGATGAGACGGTGGTTCAGCACCGGGCCGGCGACGGCCTTGACGTCCTCGAACCCCGCGGTGGGCCGGCCCGCCAGCAGGGCGAACCCACGGGCGGCCTCGGCGAGAGCGATAGCAGCGCGCGGGCTCGCCCCGTAGGTCACGTACTGTCGCACCTCGTCGGTCGCCTCGGCCGACTTCGGGTGCGTTGCCGCCACCAGCCGGGCGATGTAGCGCGCCACCGGCCGCGGCAAAAAGATGCGGTCCATGACCGCGAACAGCCCGTCGAGCTGTTCGGCCTTCAGCGTCCACGTCGGCGCCGGCGGCTCGCCGCGGCGGCGCGTCGAGATGATCTGCTCGAGCACCGCCACCGGCACCTGCTGGACCATCAGCTTGAACAGGAAGCGGTCGAGCTGGGCCTCGGGCAGGGGGTAGGTTCCCTCCAGCTCGATGGGGTTCTGCGAGGCGAGCACGAAGAACGGTCGGGGCAGCGGCCGGGTGGTGCCGAGCAGGGTGACGGCCCGCTCCTGCATCGCCTCCAGGAGGGCCGACTGCGTCTTGGGCGAGGCGCGGTTGATCTCGTCGGCGAGCAGGATGTTGGTGAAGACTGGGCCGGAACGGAAGTTCATGACGCGCTCGCCGTCGGCCGACTCCTGGAGGATGTGGGTGCCGAGGATGTCGCCGGGCATGAGGTCGGGCGTGAACTGGACGCGCTTGAACTCCAGGCCGAGGAGCTGGCCGAGGGCCTTGACCAGGGCGGTCTTGCCGACGCCGGGGACGCCTTCGAGGAGGATGTGGCCCTGGCTGAGGATGCCGACGAGGACCAGGCGGTGCAGGTCCGTCTGCCCCAGGAGGATGCGGTCGAGCTGGGCGAGGACGGTGTTGGCCAACTCGAGGGCCGGTTTGAGGGCATCCGGCTTGAGGAGGGCGGGGGCTTTGGTGGTATCTTGCATCGGGACCGTGGGCCGCCTGGTTGAGACTGCGGGTTACGGACCTTGTTGACGATCTTTTGCTTCCCTTGTCTTTCGGGAGAGGAGGATCGGGGTTTTGTAGGAGCCGGCTCCGCCCGGCGACGGAGCGCGGCAGCAGGTCGGGGGACGGAGCCCCCTCCTACGGGCCTCGTGCCTTCTGCCCGCCCGGGCGCTCGAAGTAGCGCTCGACGGCCGGCCGGTGGCGCGGCAGAATGACCTGCGTCTGCGCCGAGCCGCCGCCGGCCCGCGCCCCGCCCAGGGCGCCGGGTCGCGACGGACCTGCCTTCTCCTTGTCCGGGGCCTCGCGGCTGGTGGCCAGTAGGTTACTCTTCTTCAGCGCCTCCAGCTCGGCGGGCGGCAGTACCTCCTCCTTGAACTTCGCTCCCGCCTCGGAAGTCTTGTCGCCAAAAGTCAACTCCGCGGCGCCGGGACCCTCGTTCACGCCGCCGCGGCCCGGGCGGCCGCCCTTCTTCAGCGCGTCGGCGACGGAGCACTTGCCCTTGCACTCCTTGAGGAACTTCGCCAGCGCCTCGGCGTCGCACGCCTTGCAAGCCCCCTCACACTTCTTCAGCAGCTCCGGGTCGATCAGCCGCGCCTTCGCCAGCTTCTCGACGAGCTTGCCCAGGTCGCCCTGGCCCGCCTTGAGGGCGGCGGCCAGGGCCTTGAGCTGCTCGGGGCGGAGCGTGCCGTCCTTCAGGGCTTTCAGGATCCCGGGGTCGAGGTGCTTGCCGGCCGCCCCCTTCTCGCCGACGGCTTTTTTGCTCAGGGCGGACAACTCGGCCATTGCCTCGGCCTTGACCCCGGCGTCGAGGCTGTCGCCGGCCTTCTGCAGCGCCTCGGCGAGGGCCTCCCCCTGGGCCAGCTCCTCGGTTTTCTGGGCGGCCTTCTCGGCGGCCTCCCGGGCGGCCTGCGCGACCTGCTTCTCGACGTGGTCGAGCGCCTCCAGGGTCTTCACCGGGTTGGCGCCGGTGGCGTCCTGCTTGAGCTGGTCGAGGCGCTCTTTCAGTTTGTCGGCGCGCTCGGGCTCGAAGATCTTTTCCTCTTTGAGCAGGGCGACCTTCTCGGCGAGCCTGTCCGCCTCGCGGCCGATTTCCAGGGCGTGGGGGGCGGGCGGCAGCGCGGTCAGGCTGTCGGGCAGCAGCAGGGCGACCGCCACGAAGGCCAGGGCGGACAGGAAGACGGTGCAGGTGCGGCCGCCCTGCCAGCGGACGCGCAAGTGGCCCGGCGCCGGCGCCGCGCGTTCCCAGCCGCCCAGCGGTTGCTCCTCGGCGGCCATCAGGAGTCCGCCACAGCGGCCGCTGCGGTCGAGGGCGGCACACAGGGCGATGCGCCCCGGCACCTGCCGCAGGGCCAGCAGCGCGGCCACGGCCACGACGAGCGGCACGGCGACCAGGCCCCAGAGCAGGGTCAGCGGCGACAGGCCCACACCGACGCGCAGGACCAGGACCGCCGTCCCCCACAGGAACAGCCACAGGGCCAGCAGGACCAGGGCCCGGCGCAGGACGAGGAAGGCGGTAATCCTGCGGCGCAGGGAGCGGACGGCGGCGTCAAAGGGAGACATAGCTGCGTTACCTCCATCGACCCATGAGACAGGAAGCGAGCGCCCCTGTCAACCGGCGGGCGAAAAACCCGCGCGGGGCGGAGAACCTTCCCTGTCAGACAGGAGGCTACCGTCATCGGCAGGAGATTCCCGAGAGCTGCTCCGCATGCCATTGCTCCCTGGCCTCGTTCGTCACGGCAGCACCTCAGTTCAAGAACGCCGACGCCGACCGCGCCATGTCGCGGCCCTGCCAGAAGTCCCGCACCTCGTCCCACAGCCGTCGCAGCGTTTCGCAAGTCAAGCGGCTCCTGAATTGTGGGCGGTGTCCCACTCCCGTGCAGTGTCCATCAACAGGTTGTTAGAGGCGAGAGTTGTCTTCCGCGCCACTGCGGGCCAGTTCGTCGCGGAACCCTTCTACCGTGGCGTGGCCGGCACCGAGGAGGCGGTTGACGACGGCGGCGCCCCCCTCGGGCAGCCAGGCCCGCGTCGGCCGGTTGGCCTCCCCCGGTGGGCGCGACTGTCCCTCCAGCGCCAGCACCGCCACCTGCCGCAGCAGCGACAGCGCCCGCTCCTGCGAGGTGCCGGCCGAGCTCTTCTCCTGGGGGCCAGCCGTCAGGGAGATGTCGGCGAGCTGCACCCGGCCGTTGGGCTGCACCCATACGTGCGCGGTCGTCAGCGCCGGCGGCAGGGTGGCGTCGGCGCAGGCGGCCGACAGTTCGCCGGCCAACTCGGCCAGCAGCGTCCGCACCTCCGCCCAGTCCAGCGTGCCCTCACTGTGGATGAAGTCCGGCAGCGGGCAGCCGGACGGGGCGAGGATCGCGTCCCACTGCAGCTCGCCCTGCCGGCCGCGGCCCAGCCAGCGCAGGCGCGTGCGGCGGCTGACGTCACGGCGCGCCGCGTCCAGCGGCGGCGCCCCCGTTGGTCGCAGCCAGAGGAACACGCGCCGCCCCAAAGAGGGATCCTCGCCCAGGACGACTTTTTCCTGTTGCGCCCACTTGAGCGCCCCGCGGACCGCGAAGCCGCCGACGCGCTCCGGCAGCGGCCCCGCCTGGCCCGAGCCGCGGTCGAGCCGACGGCTGTGCAGGAATGACAGCAGCCAGCCGCCGGTGCCCAGCAGCGCCTCGCCTCTCCCCAGCGCGGGCAGTTCGGCCACGCGCGTGCCGCTGAGGGCCTCGTGCAGGCCCCGATAACTGTTCGCCGCGCGCATCGTCGAGCAGACCAGGCCCCCCCCGACGACCGCCCAGCCCCACGTCAGCCACAAGTCAGTCCCGCTCGCCAGCGCCTCCCACTCCGCCGCCGTGCGGGCCTCCCCCGCCCGCAGCAGCAGGAGCAGCGCCGTGGCCAGCCAGCCGAGGTGGACCAGCCCGCAGAACAAGAGCGCGCGCAGGCCGGCCTTCCCCCAGCCCGGCGGGTCGATCCAGCGCGTTGTACAGACACGCAGCCGCGCCAGCGCCTTGCCCAGGGAGCAGCCCCAGACGTGCTCGCTGACGGTGAAGTAGGCGAGCAGCAGCCCGAGGGCGAGGCCGCGGCCGAGGGCGAGCACGCCGGCCCGCTGCTCCGCCGTGTCGGGGCCGCGCAGCAGGACGGCCGACAGGGCGAAGGCCGCCCGGACGGCCAGCCACAGCATCGCGAGGTCGGCGACGTAGGCGGCGGCGCGGCGCGCCAGGCCGGGCAGGGTGAGCGGGTTGGGTACGAGGGCGAGCAGGGCCAGGCGGAAGGACTCCAGGTCGGGGTAACGGCGGTCGCGGTCGCGCTCCAGGCCGCGCAGCACCGCGCGGTCGAGTGCCGCGGGCAGATCCGGCCGCAGCGACCGCAGCGACGGCGGCGGGTCCGAGACGATGCGCGCCAGCGTCGCCGCCCCGTCCTGGCCGTGGAACGGCGGCCGGCCCGTGAGGAGGTAAAAGAGCGTCGCCGCCACCGAGTAGACGTCGGTACGGCGGTCGATCGGTTCGCCGCGGACCTGTTCGGGCGAGGCGTAGTGGGGCGTGCCGACGAAGGCGCCGGTGCGCGTCAGGTGGCCCTCTTTCACGAGCGACTTGGCCAGGCCGAAGTCGCCGACCTTGACTCGGCCGTCGGCCTCCAGGAAGCAGTTGGAGGGCTTGACGTCGCGGTGGATGACCTCCAGGCGGTGCGCCTCCTGCAGGCCGTCGATGACGTCGAGGGCCTTGGCGATGGCGTCGTCCGGCGGCAGCGGCCCGCGGTCGTCCACCAGGTCCTTGAGGGTGTCGCCGGGCATCAGTTCCATGACAATGTAGGGCCGGCCGGCGTCCTCATCGACGGCGTGGACGAAAACGCAGCGCGGGTGGGTGACCATGCTGGCGATGCGGCCTTCCTGGCGGAAGCGCTCGAGGGCGTCCTCGGAGGTGGCGAAATCGGGGGCGATCAGCTTCAGGGCCACGCGCCGGCCGGAGGCGGTCTCTTCGGCCTCGTAGACGGTGCCCATGCCGCCCTCGCCCAGCCGCCGCAGCAGGCGGTAGCCACCCAGGTTCGCCGGGGCCGAATCGGCCGTGCCCACGGACCGGGCCGCCACCTGGGTGGCCTCACCCCCGCCGCCGAGCGGGTCCAGGGTGCTGCCGGGGAGCGGCTGTCCGCAGTAGGCGCAGAACGACGGGCGCGCGCCGGAGAACTCGAGCGTGCGGCTGCACTTGGCACAGACGACCTGCATGGCCAGCCGCCTCCCTTCCTTTCCGTGCTCGTCCGACCGGGCCCGTGAGTCCTGATTCATGGTCCGGCGGAGGGTGTCTGGTTTGTGGTGCAGGCGTCCTGCCTGCGCGGCTGCCCGTGCAGGCGGGACGCCTGCACCACAAACCGGATTGTATATGAGGGACTGCCCCCGTTGCTTTGTATGTCACCGGGTTGGTCCGTCACTCGTAGGCGATGTCGTCGAGGTAGAACGCGATCGGCTGGCCGGTCCCGCGCACCACCCACACGAAGCCCGTCTTGATGCGCGTCAGGTCCAGGCCGCCCAGGTCGATGCGGAACTGCTGCCACTCCGTGGTGAGCTTCACCGCGTCGAGCTTGCCCTTCGCGGTGTCGTGGAAGCGCTTGTCCTTGCCGATCAGGCCGAACTCGAACGTCACCACCTCGCCGCCCTTCGCCCCGCGCGCCCAGAAGGTCAGGCGCTTCGCGCCGCTCAGGTCCCAGCCGCCCGGCCGGTCGCCCCAGTCGTTCGCCGGGTGCTGCCACACCACGCCGGCCCAGCCGTCCGCCGCCTGGTACTCGGCGCGCAGACACGTCTTGCCCGAGTGCGGCCGGTCCGTGCAGCTCGGGTCCAGCTTCACCGCCTTGCTGTTCCCCATCCACCCCGTCGGGACGTAGGCCGGGCGCTCGCGGTCGCCCTCGTCGTACACCACCAGCGGCAGAGTCGCCCGCCGCGCGGCCGGCAGCGTATCCGGCCCCTTGACGCGCAGCGGCACGTTGGCGACCGCCGCCCCCCCGTGGCCGTCGTGGACGTACGCGAACAGGCGGTAGCCGCCCCCGCCCTTCGGCATCTTCAGCTCGACCTTCCCGGCGTCCGCCTTCACGACCGCGTCGGGGAAGGTCGGCGGCGCCTCCTCCGCGTCGCCGCCCGTGCCATAGGCGAACGCCTCGCGCTGCAGCACCCAGCGGACCTTCAGCGCATCACCCTCCGGATCCGAGGCCGTCAGCGTGGCGCGCACCGTCGCACCCGGCTCGACCTCCGCCGGGCCTTCGAGCGCGAGCGCCTCGATCTCCGGGCAGCGGTTCGCGGGCAGCCTGTACCCCCAAAGTTCGGTCATCGCGTCCACTGCGCCGAGGCGGCTGCCGTCGGGGAGGAACATGCCGAACCACGTCGCCGTCGCCTCCTGCTTGTGGCCCCAGAGGAAGGCGTAGGCGCCCAGGCACTGCCCCTTCGCCCCGACAACCGCCTTGAGGTAGCCGTCGCGGTACGCCCGCGCCTTTGCGGTGCTGCTCAGCTCGGGGGCCGCCCCCCAGGCGTTCTTCTTTACCTCCCACACGCCGGCCGGGCCGAACTCGGTCAAGATGTACGGCCTGACGCCGCCCGCCTTGCGGTAGCGCTCCGGCAGGCTGGCGGCGCCGGCGTAACTGTTGATGCCGACCACGTCGATGTCCGGACAGAGGCGGTGGATGTTCTTGACGCGGTCGCCGCCGATCTCGGCGACGACCGTCATGGTCGGGTGGTTGGAGTCGAGCTTCTTGATCAGGGCGGCGATGTTGTTGACCGCCGACCAGATCGCGGCGTTGTCGCCCTTGCCGTACCCTTCCATCTCGTTGCCGACGCCCCACATCAGCAGGGCGGGGTGGTCCTTGTAGCGCAGGACGATACGGCGGGTGTCGTCGTACTGCTTCGCGACCTGGTCGGCGTCGTTGTAGTTGAAGCCGTGGCGCTCGTGGCCGAGCCAGAGGCCGACCGTCACCGTCACGCCGCGGCGGTGGGCCTCGTCGAGGAGGTTGCCGAGTTTGTCGGCGCCCCAGGTGCGGACCGAGTTGCCGCCGGCCGCCACGAGGGCCTCGAGCGCTTTCGGGGAAGTGTCGCCGCCGGCGCCCTTGATGAGATAGGGCTTGTCGTCGCGCTCGAGGCGGTACCCGTTGCCGTCCTTGTTCACGCGGACGACAGAGGGCTTGCCGGGCGGGCCGGCCACCGCGGACGGGGCCGCGAGGCAGACGAGGAGCAGGGCGGCCAGCGCGGGGGGAGTCCGGTGCATGGGAACGAACCTCAGCAGGAGCGGCGGGCGACCCGGCTCATTGTACGGGCTTCCCGCGGGCCGGTGAGTTTTCCCAGAAAAAGCTCTTGACAGCCTCTCCCTCTCTTGTATTATGTAACTAATACAGTGACACATTGAACCCGGTCGCGCCCTGGCGGCGGAAAGGCCCCGTGGACATTCACCTCGCGAACGATGGCGTGCCCATCTACCTGCAAATCGTCAACCAGGTGAAGTACCTGGTGGCGTCGGGGCGGCTCGCGGCCGGGGAGGAGCTGCCGCCCATCCGCGCCCTGGCGGAGCGGCTGCTCGTCAACCCGAACACGGTCGCCCGCGCCTACCGCGAGCTGGAGCTGTACGGCGTCGTCAGCAAGCGCCGCACCGCGGGCACCTACGTCTCCGGCGCCGGCTCGCCGCTCGCCCGCCGCGAGCGCGTGAAGATCCTCTCCGAGCGCATCGACGCCCTGCTCGCCGAGGCCAGCCAGCTGGACGTGGCTACAGAAGAGGTCATCGACCTCCTGCGCCGCCGCGCCGAAGTCATGCAACCCCGTTCCCGGGAGGAGTGAAACCATGATGGCCGATGATCTGTTCGCGCCCGAGGCGGCGATCGACATCCGGGGGGTGACACGCCGTTTCGGCGACCGGGCCGCCCTCGACGGCGTCAGCCTGACGGTGCCGTGCGGCGCCGTCTTCGGCCTCGTCGGCGCCAACGGCGCCGGCAAGACGACGCTCATCCGGCACGTGCTCGGGCTGCTGCGGGCGGCGTCGGGGTCGGTGCGCGTCTTCGGCCTCGACCCGGTGGCCGACCCCGCGGGCGTCCTGGGGCGCGTCGGCTACCTGGCAGAGGAGAACGATCTGCCGGGCTGGATGCGCGTGGACGAGCTGCTGCGCTACACGCGCGCCTTCTATCCGAACTGGGACGACGCCTACGCCGCGGAGCTGTCCCGGGCCTTCGCCCTCGAGCCGGCAGCGCGGATAAAAAACCTCTCCAAGGGCCAGAAGGCGCGGGCGGGCCTCGTCGCCGCCCTGGCCCATCGCCCCGAACTCCTGGTGCTGGACGAGCCGTCGTCGGGTCTCGACCCGATTGTCCGCCGCGACATTCTCGGGGCGATCATCCACACGATCGCGGAGGAGGGGCGGACGGTGCTGTTCTCGTCGCACCTGCTCGACGAGGTGGAGCGCGTCTCGGACCACGTCGCCATGATCGACCGGGGGCGCGTGGTGTTCAGCGGCGACCTCGACGAGGTCAAGGAGATGCACCGCCGTCTGACGCTGCGGTTCGAGGTGCCGCGGCCGGCGCCGCCGGCGCTGGCGGGGGCGCTGGCCTGGGAGGGGTCGGGCCGCGAGTGGACCGCCGTCTGCGCCGGCCGGCCCGCCGAGTTCCAGAGGGCCGCGGAGGCGTGTGGGGCGCGCATCGTCGAGGAGCGCGTACCGTCGCTCGATGAGATCTTCGTGGCCCAGGTGGGCACGCACTGCCCGGTCCGGGGGGAGGATTAGATCATGCGCTCACCCGCACTGGCCCTGGCCTGGCAACTGTGGCGGCCGCACCGCTGGGGGTTCTGCGCCATCGGCGCCGGGCTGGCGGTCCTCGCCACCCTCTGCCGCATCCTGCCCGCCGCTAGCTCGAAGAGCCTCGGCCCGTTGACCGGCCTGCTCGTCTTCTGGGCGCTGATCTACCTCCTCTCGGTCTTCGTCTACTCGGACCTGAGTCCGGGGGCGAAGCATGCCGGCTTCCCGGCGCGCATGTTCACGCTGCCGGTGCGGACGAGTGTCCTGGTGGCGTGGCCGATGTTCTACGGGATGGCGACCGTGGCCCTGCTGTGGCTGGCGGCGGCCTGGCTGGTGCTGGTGCCCTGCGGCCTATCCCCGGCGCACGGCTGGTGGCCGGCCCTGCTCTGCGCGGCCTGCGTGGCCTGTTTCCAGGCCATCGCCTGGACGCTCGTCGGCTCGCCCCTGGCCCGCCTGGTCGTGGCGGTGCTGGTCCTGCCCGGCTGGGTGCTGGCGGGCGTCCACAGCGCCTTCTTCACGAGCCTGAACGGACTCGTGACGGGGCTGGTCGGCGCGATCGCGGCGTCCTACGTCGTGGCCGTGGCCGGGGTCGGGCGCGACCGCCGGGGAGGGACACCGCTCGTGGTGTGGCTGCTGCGGCGGCTGGACGGAATCATGAGCCGGCTGCCGCGACGGCGCTCGTCCTTCCCGTCGTCGGCCCGGGCGCAGCTCTGGTGCGAGTGGCGCGAGAAGGGACTGGTCCTGCCGCTGCTGCTCGGCTGCTTCATGCTGGTGCTGCTGCTGTCGATCCCCGCCACGGAGTTCGACGCCCTGCTGCTGTTGCGTGTGCTGGCGGCCGTCCTCGTCCTGCCGCTCGTCCTCGCGTCGTTCGTCGGCTTCGGCATGGGCAAGACGAGTTTCTGGGCGAAGGATCTCGGTCTGTCGCCGTTCGCCGCGACGCGGCCCCTGTCGAGCGGCACGCTGGCCCTCGCCAAGTTGCGGACGGCCGCGCTCAGCGCCGCGGCCGGGTGGGCGGTGATGCTGCTGCTCACCGTGCTGTGGGTCGTGCTCTCTGGGAGCTGGGGGCAGGTGGCGAAATGGTGGGGGCTGTTCTGCCAGGGGCGCGGCGCCGTGGAAATCTGGGCGGTCGTCCCCCTGGCCCTGGTCGGCGCCATCGGGCAGACCTGGGCGCAGCTGGCCGCGGGGCTCTCCACGGCCCTCACAGGGCGCGCTTGGGTCGTGAACGGCGTCACGCTGCTGTCGCTGGTCGTCGTCGCGGCGCTCACGACGGCCGGCGTTTGGACCGCGTCCCACCCCGATTTCCTCGACACGCTCGTGGGCGTGTTGTGGGGAGTGGCGGCCGTGGCCCTGCCGGCGAAACTGCTGGCGGCGTGGTCCGTGGTCCGTGCGCTGCTGCGGCAACGGCTCCTGGAGGCAACGGTCGTGGCGGGCCTGCTGGGCGTGTGGGTCGTGACGGCCGGCTGTCTCGTGGGACTGAATTACCTGCTCATCCCCGATGCGGTGGCTCCGATCCATTTGCTGGCGGCGGGCATCGTCCTCGGGCTGCCGCTGGTTCGCCCGCTCGCGGCGCCGCTGGCCCTCGCATGGAACCGGCACCGCTGAGGGTCATCCCCCGAACAGCGGCAGCGGTCCCGCGTCGATCGAGCAGTCGGCGTTCGGTCGGTTCCCAGTCGCGATTTCCGTTCCCGGATGCCTGCCCGCTCAGGCCGCCATGCTGTACTCGCGTCGTGCCTCTCTTGCTCTCCTGACCTTCAAAGAATCAGCTGGCTCGACGTCGTATGCCGGATGCGTTGTGTTTTTCCGCGCTGCCTCGAAGGCCCCCAAGTTCCTGGCTACCCTCTCATTCGATGGGTCGAGGTCCACCGCCCGCCTGAACAACTACCCGACGGGCTCATTCGGCTCGAGTCCGGCCGCCACGTTGTAGAACGTGCTCGCCAGAACAGGAAAGGAGAGCGCGTTCCAGACGACGGCCCGCAGTTGCGCGAGGCGAAACGGTGGGACTCTCGGTGCGCAGACGCGCAGCTGGTGCAGGAGTCCGTGCCAGTCAGAGGCGGCCTCGGCCTTCTCGAGCTTTTGCAATTCCCCTGCCGTTACCTCCTCCCGTTTCGGACCTTTCGGGGGCGGGACGCAGGCGCGCCGAACCCAGTTGAGGTCTGAAGCCAGCCCGCTGAGGCTGCGCCGCTGGGCATCGTCCAGACCATCCAACCCTCGGCTCAACTCCTCCTCAACGTCCTCGGTCTCCGCGGCCGCCTCTCTCCCCGTGGCCAGAAGGTGGTGGTGGTGATGGAGCAAGAGCGCGTACGCCCGGTACGCCTCGTCAATCTGCGGATTCTGCGGCGGCATCGTCTTAGCTCTCGTCAATGACCCAGTTTGCGCGGGTTCCCGCCAGGTCTTGCTGAAACGGTGCGAGGAGAGCCAGGGTCGTGGGGGCGACGACCCCGGCAGTCGTCGTGCCGGCCTTATACAGCATCTCCAGCCCGGCCGCGACGGCGTCTTCGGAGAAGACACCGGTCCCGTGGGTGAATACCCGCATCCCTTTCCCGGCAGCGCCGTTGAAGCCATCATCGAGGTGTTCGGGGATGAGATGCCCTGGGAGTCCTCGCCAATCGGCGGACACGGACATGCCTTTACGATTCAAGAGGACATTCCCGCCGCCGTCGAGATCGACGTCGGCATGACGGTGCGGCGGCGGACGAACACCCAGACACTTCGCCACGGCCCCAACCCGAGGTAGCCCGTCAGCATCGACGAGCATTGGACGGACGATTCGCGCCACAGCTTGAACATCCCCCCAGCCTCCGTAGTGTGCCTATCTCGGAGGCGCCCATGCTCTCGTGCCAGGCATCGGCAGCCCTGCTGTCCAGTATTCTACGAGTTGCGCCAAGCGAAGGGCCGTCCTTCGCTGGCGCTTCAGGCTTGTGTCAACTTGGCCCGAGTCGAGTATCCGTCTGAAGAGTTGCGCGCGGTCTACCCGAACAGCGGCAGCGGCCGTCCGTCCGTCAGCGCCAGCGGCCGGCCGAAGGCGTCCTGGATCTGGCTCTCCGGCGAGATGCCCAGCGCGTGGAAGACCGTGGCGTGCAGGTCGGCCGGGCCGCACGCCTGGTCGGCCGGCGTCGAGGCGATGCGGTCCGAGCGGCCGTAAACCTGCCCGCCGCGGACGCCGCCGCCCGCGAACGCCACCGAGTAGCAGTTGGGGAAGTGGTCGCGGCCGGCGCCGCGGTTGAGCCGCGGCCTGCTGCACGACGAGCGCAGCCGGCGGGCGGTGCTGGTGGCGGAGCGCTTCGCCGACCGGACGGCGTCGCTGGCGGAACTGAAGGCGGCGCGGGTCGAGGCGTGGGAGGCCGCGCGCGAACTGCGTACGTCGGAGGCGTGGGCCGCCGCGGAGACCGCCGAACTGGACGCCCGCCTTGCCGCCCACACCGCGGCCGGGCAACCGGGGTGGGCCCGGCAACGGCACCTCCTGCACGACCTGTTCGGCAACCCCTTCCGCCCTTCGCGCCTGGCGCCGCTCTGGCTGCGCTGGAACGGCGGCACCGTGCCGGCGATGGCGCGCAGTATCTATAGAGGGGCACACCTTCGAGGATCTGCCGTTCCTCGCGGACGCGCTGGAAGAGGCGGGCTGCACCGACGGACGCATCCTCGCTCACTGTCGGTCCCGGCGGGAGCACGTGCGCGGGTGCTGGGTGCTCGATGTCTTGCTGGGGAAATCCTGGACCGGCTGATTGCGCGTCAGCGGCTCCGGTGCGTGACTGCAAGTCCGTGGTCCCTCTCGCTGAGGCGCTTCGCCATGCTAAAGGTGGTTTTTCCGGTGGCGGCGATTGTCGCGGGGATGGGTGGACTTCTCCCCGGCCACCCCTCCTCGGCCCCGACCGCGGCTGCAGACGGCCGGCGTGGAGGCGCCTCCGTCCGCAACACCTTTTCCATTGTGGCCTACGACCGCCGGCGTCAAGAATGGGGCGTGGGCACGGCCTCCAAGGTCCTGGCGGTGGGCGCCGGGACGCCCTGGGGGAAGGCAGGCGCCGGGGCGATCGCCACGCAGGCCGCGGCCAACGTCACCTACGGCCCCCGCGGCCTGGAGTTGCTCGCCAGGGGCAGGACCGCGGCGGAGGTGCTCAAGCAACTCACCGACGCCGACAACGACCGGGAGGATCGCCAGGTGGGCATTGTCGATGCGAGAGGCAATCCTGCCCATTTCACCGGGAAAGAGTGTGATGCCTGGGCCGGCGCCAGGGCGGGGAAGGACTACGTCTGCCTGGGCAACCTGCTGGCGGGCAAGGAGGTGGTCGAGAAAATGGCGGCGGCGTTCGAGAAGGCCAGGGGGCCGCTGGCCTGGCGCGTCGTGGCCTCCCTGGAGGCCGGGGAGAGGGCCGGCGGCGACAAGCGCGGCAAGCAGTCCGCCGCCCTGCTGATCGTCCGGGCCAAGGGGGGCTACCTCGGCCTCGACGACCGCGCCATCGACTTGCGCGTCGATGACCATCAGCACCCGATCCGGGAGCTCGCGCGCATCCTGGCCCTGGCCTTGCCGGGGCCGCGCGACTGATCGCGAGACGCGGTGTCAAGCCGTGCGGCGCGACGCATTTTTCTTTTTCCTTGCCCCGGGTTCCTCTGCATGGGTAGGCTGTCTGGGAGACGACAGTCTCGTGCCCGGGAGGGCGAACCAGCCTCGCAACCGCTACCTTTCTTCAGGAGGGTGCCTCATGCTACGTTCCTGGCCACGCACACACACCGCATGGACGATCTTCGCGGCCTTCCTCGCCCTCGCCGCGGCCCTCTTCTTGCCCCTCCGCGCGGGCGGCCAGCAACCCGGCAACGCCATGCCGACGCCGCGCCTCCTCCTCGTCACGCCCTGTGGCGGACAAACCGGCTCCACTTTCGAGGTCACCGTCACCGGCCAGGACCTCGACGCCCCCACCGGCCTGCACTTCAGCCACCCCGACATCAAGGCCGAACCGCTCGGCGCCGGCTCGCCCGCCAAGGTCGTCTCCATGAAAGGCAAGAAGGGCGGCAAGGCCATGACGAACGCCGCCAACCAGCGCTTCAAGGTCACCGTCCCCGCCGACGTGCCCCCCGGCATCCACGACGTCCGCGTCGTCGGCAAATGGGGCATCTCCAACCCGCGCGCCTTCGTCGTCGGCGACCTCAAGGAGTTCGTCGAGCGCGAACCCAACAACGACGTCCCCGAGGGCCAGCGCGTCGAGGTCAACTCCACCGTGACCGGCGTCATCAGCGCGCCGACCGACGTCGATTACTACCTCTTCCACGGCCAGAAGGGTCAGCGCGTCGTCGTGAGCTGCCTGACCAGCAGCATCGACAGCCGCCTGCCGGCCGTGATCGAACTTTACAGCAGCGCCGGCAGTTCCCTGGCGTCCAGCCGCGGTTACCGCGAGAACGACGCCCTCCTCGACGCCACCCTGACCGAGGACGGGGACTACTACGTGCGCGTCAGCAGCTTCACCTACACCCAGGGCGGCGCGGACTACTTCTACCGCCTGACCGTCACGACGGCGCCGTGGATCGACGCCGTCTTCCCGCCGATGGTCGAGCCGGGCAAGTCGGCGCAGGTGACCGTTTACGGCCGCAACCTGCCGGGCGGCAAGGCCGACTCGTCCGCGGTCGTGGACGGCCGCGTGCTGGAGAAGATCACCGTCACGGTCGAGGCGCCGGCCGACGCCGTTGCCGGTCAGCGCCTCGCCTACACCGGCCACGTCACCCCGGCCGCGTCGGGCCTCGACGGCTTCGAGCTGCGGCTGCGTAACGGCGCGGGTGTCTCCAACCCGATGCTGCTCACCTACGCCCACGCCCCCGTCGTGCTGGAGAACCCGGCCAACGACACTCCCGAGAACGCCCAGCGGCTGACACTGCCGTGCGAGGTTGCCGGCCGCTTCGAGAAGAGGAACGATCGCGACTGGTACGTCTTCCACGCCCGCAAGGGTGACGTTTACAGCATTGAGGGCTTTGCCGAGCGCCTCGGTTCGCCACTGGACCTGTTTCTGGAAGTGCGCAAGGCGGGCGCGGCCAATGTGCTGGCGGAGCTGGACGACGACCCGGAGATCCTGAGCCTGCAGCTCTACACGCGCAGCGACGACCCGCCGCGCTACCGCTTCGCGGCGCCCGCCGACGGCGATTACCTGCTGCAGGTCGGCAGCCGCGACGGGACCATGCGCTGGGGGCCGCGGCACGTTTACCGGGTGCGGATCACGCCGGAGCGACCGGACTTCCGCGTCATCGCCATGCCGCCGGGCGCCAACCTCCCCGACGCAGCCGTCGTCCACCGCGGCGGCCATCAGCTGTTCAACCTCGTGGTCTGGCGGCAGGACGGCTTCAACGGCGAGATCGCGGTGACGGCGGAGGGGCTGCCACCGGGCGTGACGTTGCCGCCGCAGGTGATCCCGCCCGGGGCGAAGCAGGGGGTGCTGGTGGTCAGCGCCGAACCGGACGCCCCCGCCTGGGCGGGGACGGTGCGGCTGGCGGCGCGGGCGAAGGTCGGCGGCAAGGAGCTGGTGCGCGAGGTGCGGGCGGCGACGGCAACCTGGCCCACGCCGCAGCCGAATATCCCGACCCTCAGCCGCCTGGACCGCGAGGTGGTGCTGGCGGTGCGCGACCAGGCACCGTTCAGCCTGACGGCGGAGGGCAAGCGCTTCGCGGTGCTGCCTGGGGGGAAGGTCACGGTGCCGCTCACGCTGAAGCGCCTCTGGCCCGACCTCAAGGGGCCAGTGCAGTTGACTGCCCTGGACGCGACCAAGAACCTGACCTTCCGGCCGCTGACGCTGCAGCCCGGCAAGGACCGCGGCGAGGCGGTCTTCGACGTGAAGAACAACGCGATACCGGGGACCTACACCGTCGTGCTGCGCGGCCAGGCGCAGGCGCCGTTCGCCCGCGACACCAAGGCCAAGGGCAAGAAGGCGAATCTCAACATCGTGCAGCCGTCCACGCCGATCACGATCCGGGTCCTGCCGAAGGAGGTGGCGAAACTGACACTCAGCCCCGGGACCGTGAACGTCAAGCGCGGCGGCCGGACGGAGGTGGTGGTGCAGGTGGCGCGGTTGTACGACTACGAGGGCGATTTCAAGGTGCAGCTCATCCTGCCTCCAGGCACGAAGGGCCTGAGCGCGGATAAAGTCATCATCCCCGCGGGGCAGAACGAGGCGCGGCTGGTGCTGCGGGCCGCTCCTGACGCGGCGACGGGTCCGCGGCCGAGCCTCAGCGTGGAGGCGGTGGCGCTGATCGACGGCACGCTGCCGGCGACGCACCGAGCCAAGCTCAGCATCAGTGTGGGCAAGTGAAGGAGGTTCGTGGGGACAAGCTGCCAGCTTGTCCCCACGACCGCCCCTCGAAAGAGTCGCCTTGACTTGGGGGTCGAAATAAGGGAAGCTTTGCGATG
The DNA here is from genome assembly GCA_038227745.1 of Gemmatales bacterium. Taxonomy (GTDB): domain Bacteria; phylum Planctomycetota; class Planctomycetia; order Gemmatales; family Gemmataceae; genus DASPXY01. Next base: position 22,788 of record JBBRPS010000013.1, read on the forward strand.
TAAAGTTCAGCGGGCGTCGTGCCGATCCTGTTAAGGCGAGGCGCCCGCGGGTGGGGAGCGGCCATGGAGCTTCGCGAAGCGTTGACCCAGATTTCCGAGATCCGCCGCCAGGTGGCGCGGACGGAGGTCTTCCGCGGCTACCGGGCGCTGCCGGTGGCCTTCTCCGGCCTGCTCGCCCTCGCCGTCGCCGCCTTCCAGGAGGTGCGCCTGCCCGACCCCGCCCAGAACGTGACGGCTTACCTGGCCCTCTGGGTCGGCGCTGCCCTGGTCAGCCTGGCGGCAACCGGGGCGGAGATGGTGCTGCACTACCGCCGTTACGCCTCGCGGCTCGCCCGGCAGACGGTCTGGCTCGCCGTGGGGCAGTTCCTGCCGTGCATCGCGGCGGGCGGCCTGCTGACGTTCGCGACCGTCGCCCATGCCCGCGAGAACCTGTGGATGCTGCCGGGGCTGTGGGCCATCCTGTTCAGCCTCGGCATCTTCGCCTCTTACCGGCTGCTGCCGCCGGCGACCTTCTGGGTCGGCCTGTTCTACATGGCCGCCGGCACACTGTGCCTGACGCTGCGCGAGGCCGCCCTGTCGCCGTGGGCCATGGGCGTGCCGTTCGGCGCCGGGCAGCTGCTGGCCGCGGCGGTACTGTACTGGACCCTGGAACGCACTGATGGCGAACCCGAAGAACAAACCGACTGACGGCAGCGGTCGTTACGCCTACGACGGCCTCGACCGGGTCATCCACGAGAAGGCCCGGCTGGGCATCGTCACGTCGCTCGCGACACACCCGAAGGGACTGCTCTTCGGTGACTTGAAGGAGCTGTGCTCTCTCACGGACGGCAACCTGAGCCGGCACCTGGGGGTGCTGCACGACGCCGGGTTGGTGGAGGTGTGGAAGGGCTTCCAGGGCAACCGTCCGCAGACGCTGTGCCGCCTGACGGCGGTGGGCCGCAAGCGTTTCGTGGAGTACATCACGGTGCTGGAGAACGTCGTGACCGATGCCCTGTCCGCGGAGGACCCCGAGGCGCCGCCGTCGCTGTCGGAGGGCTGGTCGCCGGCGTGACGTTGGACGGTCGTCCCTTTTTTTCGGCGGAAACTTTGCGGAGCAAAGTACGCGGGGGCATAAAGTCATGATCGACCGTACTGGCACGAACCGCGTTTGAGGAGTCACGTTAAGCCACGCGACCGGGCACGGTTCACTCCTGGGCCTGGGGCGCGGCGTCTCTCCCCACGGAAGAGGCAGGGCTCACAGAGCCCCGAGAGGAGCACGGTATGAGAATCATCCGGGCCGAGGTGATGGGCATGTGCTTCGGCGTCCGCGACGCCCTGCAAATCCTCGAAGACGTCGAGCGGCCCGAGGCGGTCACCATCCACGGCGAGCTCGTTCACAACGAGGTCGTGCTGAACCGACTCGGCGAGCGCGGCTTCCGGATGGTCAGCGAGAACGGCCGCACCGAACTGCCGCTCACCGAGACGGTGCTCATCACCGCGCACGGCGTCAGTGACGCGGAGCGGCGGCGACTGGAGGCTGCCGGCAAACGCCTGGTGGACACGACCTGTCCGCTGGTCACGCGCGCCCATCACGCCGCCCAGAAACTGCAGGCCGACGGCTACCACGTGCTCGTCATCGGCCGGCGCGGCCATGTCGAGGTGCAGGGCGTCGTCGAGGATCTGCACAGCTTCGACGTCATCCAGGCGCCGGCGGAGGTGCGCCGCTACCCGCACCGGCGCCTGGGAATCATGTGCCAGACGACCTCACCGGCGCGCCAGGTCGCCCGCATCCGCGCGGCCGTCGCCGATCTCAACCCCGACGCCGACATCCGCTTCCTCGACACCGTTTGCCACCCGACCAAGGACCATCAGAAGGCGCTGGAGACGATGCTGGAACAGGTCGAGGCGGTGGTCGTGGTCGGCGGCCGCAACTCGAACAACACGCGCGAGCTGGTGACGCGCTGCCGCGAGAAGGGCCTCCCCGCGTTCCACGTCCAGAGGGCGGCCGACCTGGAGCCGGAGTGGTTCGACGGCGTCGAGACGGCCGGCCTGACGGCGGGCACCTCGACCCTCGATGAGACGATCGAGGAAGTTTATCAGGCGCTGTCGCGGCTGCACGCGGCAGCAACACGCCTCACCGTTTAGCCGCGGTTCGCAGAACCGCGTGCGGCCGGCGTCTCGGCGAACGCGGTTCTGCGAACCGCGGCTAAACTCAACCTTCACGTAACGGAGTCGCAAATGTCCTATGGACGGGCGCAGACGGGGGCGGTGCGCGCCGCCCCCTGGTCCTCGGGCCAGTGGTGCTGCTACTACGCCACCAACGCGGAGCGACTGCTACCGCTGCCGTGGCGGCGCGGGGCGGAACTGACCGACGCCGAGCGCGACGCCGTCGCGGCGTCGATGCAGGATTTCCAGCTCGGCGAGAGTTCGGAGGGCCGCAACCTGCTCCGCCGCGCCGCCGACCACGCCGAGCGCGCCGACGACCCGGAGTACCTCGAGGCGATGCGCCTGTTCGTGCGCGAGGAGCAGCGGCACGCCCGCGACCTCGGCCGCTTCCTCCGCCTGGCCGGCGTGCCATTGCTGGGGCACTCGCGCCTCGACAGCGCCTTCCGCCTGCTGCGCCGCCTGGCCGGCCTGGAGACGGCGATCGGCGTGCTTCTCACCGCGGAGACCGTCGGCAAGGTCTATTACCTCGCGCTGCGGCGGGCGACCGGCTCGGTGCTGCTGCGGCGGTTGTGCGAGCAATTGCTGCGCGACGAGGTGCGGCACATGCGCTTCCACGCGGAGCGGCTGGCCCTGCTGCGGCGCGGCCGTGCCCGCTGGCGCGTGTGGCTGGCGCACGCCCGGCATCGGGTGCTGTTTGGCGGCTCGTGTCTGCTGGTCTGGGCGAAGCACCGGCGGGCGCTGCGGGCAGGGGGCTTCGGGCTGCGCTCGTTCTGGCGGGCGTGCTGGGGCGAGATGGGCCGCGTGCTGAAGTGGATGGACCCGCGCCGCGGCGCCGGCGCCGAAGCCCGCAAACCGTGCGAGGTGACCGTTGGCTGACGTGGGACCGCGACCGCAAACGGAGGCGTTCGGAGGTCGGTGGCTGCCGCGGACCCTGGCGGCGCTGGTGCTGTTCGGCGTGGCGTTCGGCTACGTCGAGGCGACGGTCGTGGTCTACCTCCGTGCCGCCTACGAACCGCTGCACGAGCGCCTGCACCCCGGGCGCGCCCCCGGCGACCTGTTGCCGTTCATTCCACTGGAGCGCCTGTCGGCAGCGGGGCCGGCGTTCGTGAACTGGGAGGCGACCGAGCTGGCCCGCGAGGCGGCGACGTTGGTGATGCTCGCCGCCGCGGCGCTGGCGGTGGCGCGCAACGGCCGCGAGTGGTTCGCCGCGTTTGTCCTGGCGTTCGGCCTGTGGGACGTGTTCTATTACGTCTTCCTGAAGGTGCTGATCGACTGGCCGCCGTCGCTGCTGACGTGGGACGTCCTGTTTCTGGTGCCGGTGCCGTGGGCGTCGCCGGTGCTGGCGCCGGTGCTGGTGGCGCTGGTGATGATCGTGACGGGGTTGGCGGTGTTGTGGCGAGAGGGAACGGGGCGGCCGCTGCGGCTGAGGTGGGGACATTGGCTGGCGCTGACGGTCGGCGGGGCGGCGATCGTGACGGCGTTCTGCTGGGACCACGCGAACGTCAGCGCGGGCGGCGCGCCGAACCCGTTCCCCTGGCCGCTGTTCTCAGTCGGGCTCGTACTCGGCTTCGGCGCATTCGCTCACGCCTGGGTCCGTTGACGGGAGACTGGGGGCACGACGCGACAGGTACTCTTGCTCCACCGCGAAGGCACGGCGAAACTAGCTCAGGCGGCGGCACACGATGGCGAGTTCATAGAGATCTTTGAGGCGCGCCAGGTTCGAGATGGCACTGACGGCTTCCGCGAACTCCTGAGCCGCATCGTGACCGAACCGGCGCCCGAGTACCTGCAGGGTCGCTTCGCGCCAACCGTTTTTCTGTCCTTCCTCGAGTATTTCCTGGTAGAACGGGGATTTCTTCAGCTCTTCACTCCCGCCCGGCGAGAGTAGGTCCACGCCGCGCTCCTTTCCTTTGGGCCGTCTACTCCCCCGCCAGCGCACGTCGAAACTGGCTGATCCGGCGACTCTGGAGGGCGAGTCTGTGCAGCTCTCCCAGGTGACCCAGATCGGCGACGGTGTTGATCGCTTCCTCGAACTCTTTCGCGGCCTCGGCGCCGAAGCGGACTTCAAGGACCTCCATGATGTCCCTGCGTGCCCGCGTCTGTTCGCCCTCGCCAAAAATCTCCTGGTAGAGCGGTGACTCTTTCATCTGTTCTCTCCCGATAATGGACACCACGTCCAAGGTGCGGTCTTTGAGCTTACCAAAAATACCCAGGACTGACAGCAAATCCGCGCGCTTGTAACTGTCCAGTTCCCGATGGCGGATGGCGGCGGCTGCGTGGGTGACGGCGGCTGCGGACGTCTTCCCGTGCCGGCACAGCGGGTACAGCGCCATCAGCCCCGGCCAGTGCTCCCACCACGGCTCGGGCTCCTGCTGCCACAGCGGGATCTCGCGGAACCACAACTGCTGCGTCGGCTTGCCGCCCGCTTCAAGGCGGAACGTCCCCTTCTGTTCGCGATACCCTTGCGGCATCAAGGTGAAGAGGAGGCTGAGCGTGGGCAGGCGCTCCCGCTCCGACAGCAGGCCGCTCTTGGCCAGCATGCTCCACACCGCCGACTCCACCCAGCGCGTGTACGCCTCCATGTACACCACGAACCGCTCGCCGCCACCCTCGGCACGGAAGGCGCGGTCGGCAAGGCGCTCGGTCGTCTGCAGTGTGTCACCGATCCCCTGCCACGCATCGACGGTGATGCCGGCCAGGCGCGGCAGCGCCCGTCCGGCCGTTCGCGCCACGATCTTGAAGCCGGCGTCGAAGTCCGCCATGACATCCTCACTCCTACCCGCCGCCCACCGCCTTCCGCGCCGCCACCACATGCACGTCATACCCGACCGTGCTGCGCTCGTGCAAGCGCACCTGCCACGGCACCGACGCGACCTCGGCGGTCAGTTCCAGCCCCGCGATCGCCTGCGGGTGTCCCCCGGGCGTCAGCAGAGCGCGCAGCACCGGCTCGCTCGCCCCGCCGGCCGCGCTCCGTTGCGAATGGCCGCCCAGCCACGCCTCCAGCGGCGTGGCACTCGGCGACCAGTCGTAGGGCGTGGACAGGACGGTCCGCCCCCCAGGCGCCAGCAGTCCCGCGATGGCGGCGAGGAAATCCCGCGGCGCCGACACGCAATCGAGGACGTTGAGGCTGACGGCGAGCGCAAAAGTCTCCTGGGCGAAGGGCGGGTTCAGCACGTCGCACGCCCAGAAGTCCACGCGGTCGGCGCCGGGAAACTGGGCGGGGAACTCGCGTCGGTCGTACACCAGTCCGATGCGCCGCCGTGGGTAGCGCACCACGCCGCGGCGCAGCACCCCGGACGCCAGCCGCAGCATCGCGAAGTTGAGATCGACGCCCAGCACCAGGCCGCCGCATTGCTCCGCCAGCGCGAACACCGTCCGACCCACGGAACAGCCGACGTCCACCACCGGCCCGGCAGGCAGTTCGCCTGCCAGCGCCAGGCCGCGGTCGAGGACGCGCAGGACCGACGCCGGGCGCACCTCCCCCGCCGGCTCGTGCGGGTCGAGGTCGCCGTAGTGGTCCCAGGCGTACATGCTCAACTGCTGGCGGTTGACGTCAAACGCGGAACCTGGACCGGCGCAGTCGCCAAGGAGGCTCTCCATCGTCTCCGACAGGTCGTCGCGCCCGGTCAGGGCGGCGAGCTGGCCGGCGACGTAACCGCGCAGGTCGGGGATCAGCAGCGGGATGCCGTCGAGGATGGGGTACTCGCGCTGGCAGTCGGGGCGCGTGCAGTGCAGCACGCCTTCGAGGACAGACTCGCCCTCCTCGCGCGCCACAGAGGCGAGGCGCAGCGGTGACGGCTCGGCGGCGTGGAGGCGGCACACCGGGCAGACAGGGCGCAGGGCCTCGAAGTGAAGGCGGCGCACGCGCGGTCAGCCTCCGATGAGGACGGTCGGGCAGCACGGCGGCAAGATCTTGCCGGTCGGCGAGGGGATCGGCGCCACGCAGCTGGTGTGCGCCGTCAGGTCGCCAAGGCGCGCCGCCGGGATGCCGTTGATCTGGACCGTCATCGACCCCTTGGCGACCATGCCGGGGCCGGCCGGCACGCACGTCGGCAGCGTGCAGATCTTCGTGATGTCGCCGACGCGGGCGGCGGGCGCGCCGCCGACCAGCACCGTCGGCGAGCCCTTGATGATCGGTAGCGGCAGCGCCGGGTGGGGCACCGCGGTCGGCACCGGCGCCGGCGGGTGGATCGGCGCGTGGCAGTGCGGCGCGTCCTGTAACACCTGATCGCCCAGGCGAGCGGCGGGGGGCATGTCGGGTTCCTCCAGTTCCTCAGCCGATCTGGATGTTCGGCGCCGAGATCTGCACCTGGGCCTGTCCCGACACCGCCACCTTGGCGGCCGTGATCGTCACGCCCGTCATGTCGATCTTGATACTATTACCACCCACCTTCAACTCGATCGACTGGGCGGCCTCGATGGTGATCGTGCCGGCGCTCACCTTCGTGCTCAGGTTCCCCGTCTGCACCGTCAGCGCCCGGTCGCCGGTGATCGTCAGCGTCTGCTTGCCCCCGACCTTGAGCGTGTCGTCCTGTTTGATGTCGTGGGTCCGGCTGCCCTGTTCCAGCGTCACCTTCTCGCTGCCCTGCTTGACCGTCTCGGTGCGGTCGCCGGTGATCGTGATGGTCTGCTTGCCCTCGACCTTCAGCGTATCGTCCTTCTTGACGTTGTGCGTCCGGCTGCCCTTCTCGATCGTGACCGTTTCGTCGCCCGTCTTGACCGTCTCGGTTCGGTCCTTCCAGATCTCGATCGTCTGGCTGCCGTCGTCCGCCTTGTTGCTGCCCACGGTCAGGCTGTCGTTGTTCTCGACGACGCGCGTGAAGTTCTTCTCGGCGTGGAAATAGACCTCCTCGGAGCCCTTCTTGTCCTCGAAGCGCAACTCGTTGAAGTTGGCGATCTCGCCCTTCATCGTGCTGCGCGTCTTCAGGCCGCTCATCGTCATGTAGTCGGGCAGGACGTAGGGCGGCATGTTCTCGAAGTTGTAGACGCTGCCGACGATGATCGGCTGATCGGGGTCGCCTTCCAGAAAAGCGACGATGACCTCCTGGCCGATGCGCGGGATGTGGATCATGCCCCAGTTCTTGCCGGCCCAGGGCGTGCCGACGCGGACCCAGCACGAGCTGCTCGCGTCCTTCTTGCCCTCGCGGTCCCAGGGGAACTGCACCTTCACGCGACCGTACTTGTCGGTGAAGATCTCCTGGCCGGACGGGCCGACGACGACCGCGGTCTGGGTGCCGTGGACGAGCGGCCGGGGCGTCTGCCGCAGCGGGCGGAACGGCAAGTCCAGGGGCAGGCAGTGGAACGTGTTGTGGTAGCGGTATGGCTCCTTGCCGGCGGCGTAAGCGCCGCGCAGGTCGGCGTCGTGTTCGACGCGGGTCAGGACGTAGGGACCGTCGGCGTTGAGGTGGCGGCTGAGCGTGAACTTGTGGCCGGCGGTGAAGTGCCGGCAGTCGCTCTTACCGACGGCGTGCAGGCCGGGCGCCGCCTCCTGGTCCATGCGGATGCCGACGGTCCGCTTGTTGTCGGTGAAGATCTTCTGGAGGTTGGACGCCTGGCTGCCGCCGCCCGGCGCGACGCCGTCGAAGCGGCCGGCGTAGCCGCCCGGGTAGTCGTAGATCTCGAAGGCGTCGTTGCCGCCGACCTTGAGCTTGTGGCTGACCGTGCCGGCCTTGGCGGTCGCCAGGATGCTCTGGTCGGCGGCGAGGTTCTTGTCGGGCATCTCGAAGCAGTAGTCCCAGAGGGTGACCTTGCCCGAGCGCAGCCCCTGGATCTTTTCCCAGGCGCGGACGCGCTGCTCGGTCTCGATGCCGCCGGCGACCTCGTCGTAGATCAGCTTGGTTTCGCCGGGCACGTCGGGGTGGCTCTGCGGCGAGTTGGCCACCACCATCTTGTGCTCGGTCTCGGTGTGCTTGAAGAAGTAGTAGATCCCCTCCTCCTCCATGAGGCGGCTGGCGAAGTCGAAGTCGGACTCGCGGTACTGGGTGCAGTAGTCGCGCGGCTCGAAGGTGCCCTGGAGCTCGTAGGAGACCTTCAGGCCGGTGACGCCCGTGAGCACTTTTTTCAGGATATCCGGCACGGACAGCTGCTGGAAGACGCGCGTGGACGCCTTGCGCGTCAACAGCCAGAACGCCGGCACGACCTCCGCTCGATAGCGGATGAAGGCATCGGCGCTGGCCGTCGCCCGACCGAGGTCGCCCTGGGAGAGCTGGACGACGATGCCGTTGACGTAGCGCTTCTTCCCTCCCGGCAGGACCACGGTCACGGTGACCTGCTGGCCGAGGAGCTTGTCGAAGTCGATCTTCGTGCCCTGCTCGGCGAGCATGTGCAGTTTGAAGCGGAAGGGGCGCGAGAGTTCCTCGGTGCCGGTGAACGCTTCGAGGAGCAGCACGTCCTTGCCCAGAGGGGTGGTGACCGCGATCGGGCGTCCGTCCTGGGTGTATTTCTGCTTGGCCATGAGGCACTCCGGGGCGAGGATTGGGGGAGCGGGCTCAGGGGGAGATTCTGACACACACCGGCGCGGCTTGCAAGCGGGCCGCTGCGCTTGCCTGGGGCGTCCAGAGCGGCACAGACTTTTTAATCCCTTTAGAATGACTGAAAAGGTGCCTGTCTGTTCTGTCCCCTTCACACGGTCCAGAGCCCCGGCTGGCCGTCGGTGCGTCTCACCTCCGTCACCGGCTTTCCCCCGCTGCGGTTCCGGCGGAAAGCCAGCGCGAGTACCCCGCTCACCAGACGGCGCTTGCCCTCCAGTGAGGAGGCCGCAACAGGGACGAGTTCCTCTCCCTCGAGGCGCCATAGCCGCAACGTGCGTTTGTCTCGGTGAATCAGCAGCAACTCGCGCACGCCGAGACGCCCATAAAACGGCCCCTTTTCTCCGCTGTCATCGCCGGGGCTCTCGATCTCCACGAGGAAGTCCGGCCCTCCCTGGACGTGCGTGCTGTGACTGACAGCGCGGCTGTTCTTCAGGACGACGACCAGGTCGGGAACACGGTAGTTCTGCTTCCAGTCCGAGCCGCGGTCGCTGACGTTGACGCCCGGGTAGACCTTCCCCAGCCCCGGGCGCTTCACCACTTCATCGAAGATCGTGCCCAGGTCGTGAACCAGTTCCTGGTGCTCCAGGCTCGGCATCGACGGCATGACATAGACTCCATCCCAAATCTCGTCGTACCGATCGGCTCCTTTGCGTTTCCGTTCCAGGATCAATTCGTCGGCTCGGTCGATGTCCTTGACCAGCACTGGCGGCATGCAACTCCTCCTTCCCTCTCCACTGGGCGGCGGCGCGAGCCGGCCACCCTTCTGTACCAGTCCCCGCATACGGGGGCAAGGCCACACCCTGCCGCTGACATCGCGCTGGCGCACGAAAAGTCGGCCGGTCCGTTCCAGCCATCCCACGCGCCGGGGGATAGAAAGAAGCGCGAGGGTCGGCCCTGAGCCTGCGGAGATCCTGCCGACCCACCGCTCCCCCGAGGTGCGACCCATGCGCTCCCTGGCCCTCGCCGCCGTGCTCCTCTCGGCCGTTCCCGTCACCGCCGCCCAGGGCGGCAAACTCGCGAAACGGCCCAACATCCTCGTCATCGTCGCCGATGACTGGTCCTGGCCCCACGCCGGCGTCTACGGCGACAAGGTCGCCCGGACGCCCAACTTCGACAAGTTCGCCCGGCAGGGCGCCCTCTTCCACCGGGCCTACACCGCCGCCCCGACCTGCACGCCGTCGCGCGCCGGCATCCTCACCGGCCAGGCGATTCACCGCCTGCAAGAGGGCGGCAACCTCCACGGCATTCTGCCGCAGCGCTACGCCGTCTACCCCGACCTCCTCGAGGCGGCCGGCTACGTCATCGGCCTGGTCGGCAAGGGTTGGGGGCCGGGCGTCCTCGAGGGCAGCGGCCGCACGCGCAACCCGGCCGGCCCGCGCTCCAAGGGCTTCGCCGAGTTCCTCAAGGCCCTGCCGCCCGATCGGCCGTTCTGCTTCTGGTTCGGCAGCACCAAGCCGCACCGCCCCTACAAGGCCGGCACCGGCGTCGGGGCGGGTTTCGACCCCAAGGCGGTCAAGGTGCCGCCCTGGTGGCCCGACACGCCCGCGGTGCGCTCCGACATCTGCGACTATTACCTCGAAGTCGAACGCTTCGACGCGCAGGTGGGGGAATTGCTCAAGCTGCTGGCCGACTCGGGGCGGGCCGACAACACGCTGGTCATCATCATCAGCGACAACGGCATGCCTTTCCCGCGCTGCAAGGCGAACCTGTACGACTACGGCACCCACGAACCGATGGCCGTCCGCTGGCCGGCGCGCTTCAGAGGCCCCGTCGAGAGCAACGCCTTCATCGGGTTCACCGACCTCGCGCCGACCATCCTGGAGGCCGCGGGCGTGAAGGTTCCCGCCGACATGACCGGCCGCAGCTTCCTCGACCAGCTCCAGGACAGGGCGGCACAGACCACGGACCGCGACAAGGTGTTCGTGGAGCGCGAGCGCCACGCCAACGTCCGCAAGGGCGACCACAGTTACCCGTCGCGCGCCGTCCGCACCGCCGACTACCTCTACGTCCGCAACTTCCGCCCCGACCGCTGGCCCGCGGGCGACCCGGAACTATACGTCGCCGTCGGTCCGTACGGCGACATCGACGACGGCCCGACCAAGCGCGCGGTCATGAAGCTGGCCGACGGTGCGCCGGCGCAGAAGCGGCTGTTCGAGCTGTCCTGCGGCAAGCGGCCGGCGGAGGAGCTGTACGACCTGAAGAAGGATCCCTGGGAGATGAACAATGTCGCCGCTGACCCCGCGTACGGGAAGGTCAAGGCCGGCCTGCGGGCGGCGCTCGACAAGTGGATGACCGACACCGGCGACCCACGGGCCGGTGCGGGCGGCGGCGATGATCGTTGGGACCGCTTTCAGTATTTCGGGCAGCCGGCCAAGCAGAAGAAGGGCAAGAAGCAGACGCTGTTATTCCCCCGGCCAGAAAGCGGCTCGCGTAGGACGGCTCTCCTGAGCCGTCCGGACGGCTCAGGAGA
>JBBRPS010000014.1:0-33483 GCA_038227745.1 Gemmatales bacterium
GCCAGCCCCCGCGCAGCGGGATCTGGCTCACCGCTCGCGGCTAAACGGCTACGGATTTCCGCCGCGGTGTACTACCCCTGCACGGCGGGATGGCGGGAGCTTTTTTTTCACCGAGCACCCTGCGCCGCCGCCGAAAAAACGCCTTGCGGCGTGTGTGGCCAGGGCTCCTCTTTCATCCATGAGCAGTGGCCAGGCCAGGTCCGTAAGACGGCGGGCGAAAAGCCCGCCGCTCGTCCGCCACTTTCCCTGATGTGAGGAGGGATTTGTCGTGAACCCCCTGTATCTCCCGACTGCCGAGCCGGTGAACCGTGTGCAGAGATTCAGGAGAGCAGGCCGAGGGCCCCGAGGCCGTAAAATGTATATTCGACGTCCTGGCCCGCGTCCCACAACCCGCCGCGAAACCCGCCGCCGCTCTCCTCCACCGAGCGTGCGTAGGCCGCGGCGGCCGCCGCGTCGATGCGGTCCAGGGCGCCGAGCTGCGCGAGCGTCCAGCAGCCCGTGAACGTCGAGAGCAGGTCGGCCAGCGGGATCCGGCCGTTCGCGCGCAGGCCGCCCTCCTCCGACGGCGCCTCCGCGAGGAAGGCCACGACGCTCTCCCGCTCCTCGTCACTCGGCCCGCCGCCCGGGAGCAGTTGCAGCAGGCCGACGGCGGCGGCGGTCGGGTTGGTGCCGCTGCGGCGCATTGGCGCCACCTCGACGAAGCCCCCGTCGTCGCGCCGCCGCGAGCGCACGAAGCGAACGATCTCCTCCGGCCGCGGCGGGGTGCGCGCGAGCAGCTCATAACAGAGGGCGACGAGGAACGTGTGGTAGGTGCTGCCCGCGGTGGCGCCGCCCTCTTTCGCGTAGCCACCGTCGGGGGCGCGGAAGCTTTCGAGAATGGCGGCGACGCGATCGGGCCAGTCGGGCGGGCTGTCGGCGAAGACGTCCGGGCCGCCGCCGGCCTGCACGAGCAGGACCGCGTAGAGCAGCGAATAGAAGTCCACGACGCTGGCGCGCCCCGCCAGGCTCCCGCGCAGGAAGCCCGCGGCGCGTTCACAGACCTCGGCAGGGAGGGCGTCGAGGACGGCCAGGCCGCGCAGGGCGAAGCCGGTGTAGTAGAGGTCCGAGCCGCCCGCGCGGCCGGAGAAGCCGCCATCGGCGTTCTGGCGGCCGCGCAGGTAGGCGGCATGGCGGTCCCGGAACTCCTGGGGCAGGCGCTGAAGGCCATCGCCGAGCCGGGACGTGAGCCGTTGCAGGTAATCGTGCATGGCCGCCGAGCCTCCCCCCTGCGCCTGCGAACTCCCTCACTGCCCCTTCGTCGCCGGCTCATGGAGCAGCACGTCATCCACGAGCAGTTCCGCGCCCGCGCGCGGCAGCAGGAACTGGATCTCGTCCACGCGCTCCCCGGGCCGCGTCGCGCCGAAATCCGCCACCGCTTCCGCCCATTTTCCCTGCGCCACATCCTTCAGGGCAAGGGTGTGGCCCGTGCCGGCCTTGCGGTTGACGAGCTTGACCTCGAGCGCGTCGGCGCCGGCGAGGTGGTAGCGGAAGCGCAGCCGCGTCGCCCCTCCCAGGGGCCGCTCGCCGCGCAGCCCGACGCGCACCCACGGCTTGCCCGTCTCCTTGTTGAGTACCGATTTCGCCGCCTTCCACGTCTGCGGCGGCTGCTTCGCGACGATCTCGAAATCGCCCGGCCACTCCTTGCCCTGCCGCCCCGTGTCGAACCAGGCCGTGAAGATCGGTCGCGCCGGGAAAGCGCGCTTCTCCCCCGGCGGCGCCGCGTCGTAAAGGACGATGTCGTCGATGAGCAGTTCCGCGGCGGCGTCGGTGTAGAACTGGATGTCGTCGATCCGCTCGCCCTCGGACAGCGGGCCGCCACTGCCGTCCGGCTGCCGCGCCGTCGTCATGTCCACGGCCAGCGCCTGCCACTCGCCCTGCGGCAGGCCCCTCAGCGTCAGGTGGCGGTGATAGTTCTTGCTCAGGCTGTAGATCTGCACGCGCAGGTTGCCGGTCCCCTGCAGCTTGCAGCGGAAGCTCAGGCGCGTGTTCTTGCCCATCGGCGGGCCGGGGACGGGGTTGAAGATCACGGCCTTGTAGAGCGCGCGCGGATCGCCCGTGCGGCCGTCAAAGTCGTTCGCCAGCACGGCCCGGCAGGCGCGCTTGCTGCCCGCCGGCACGTCCTTCGTCTCCGCCACGCCGCACAGCCACCAGCGCCGCTCGATGTCCGTCTCGTAGTCCTCAAGGACGTGAACGAGGTTCGGCATCACCCCGCGCGGCACCGGCTTCGACGGATTCGTCAGGCCGATCGCGCTCGGGCCGGGCTTCTTTTCTGTCTCGGGCGCCACGCGCTCCACGTACCACGTCAGGAACTCGTCGCGGCGGATCGCGGTCGCCACGCGCGCGTTCGGTTTGCCCGGCACGATCCGTGTCACCCCCCTGTCATCGACCTCCAGGCGCAGCTCCTCCATCTTGCACGGGCCGTCCTTGAAGCACAGCATCACCGCCACCGGGTCATACAGGACGGGGGTCTTTTCGCCCCAAAGTTGATAGAGCGCGTGGAGTTGGTCGGTCAAAGGCGTCCGGGCGTCGAGGAGCCGCCGCAGCAACTTCCCCTCCAGCCCGACGGTCGTCGTGGCGTCGAGGGGGGCGACCACGAGCGGCACGCCGGAGGCGAACACGTCCCGGGCCGCCTTGACGTCGGACTTGATGTTCCACTCCGGGACGGGGGGCGCCTTGGCGTTGTAGCCGACGCGGACCGCGCCGCCCATCAGCACGATACGTCGGATCCACGGTTTGCAGTCGGGGTGTTTGTGCAGCAGTTCGGCGACGTTCGTCAGCGGGCCGACCGCCAGGACGGTCAACTCGCCCGGCCGCGCCTTGAGCTGCCGGTAGAGGAACCCGACGGCGGTTTCGCGCTCGGGCCGGTTGCGGAACGCGGGGCGCAGACCGTATTGCATCTGCCCCTTGAACTCCGGCACCGGCCGGGCAGCAGCGCCCGCGGCGACGGGAACGTCCTCCCGACCGGCCGCATGCAGCAACCGGCAAACGATCAGGGCGCGCGTGTGCGCATCGCCGAGGACCGTCGTCACGCCGCGCAAATCCAGCTCCGGGCTGCGCAGCACCAGCGCCAGGGCGAGCGCGTCGTCGATGTCGTCGCCGATGTCCGTGTCGAGCAGGACGGGGATCCTGGCGGCGGGGGGCTGGGCCTGGGCGGCGGCGGCGCCGGGGAGCAGCAGGAGGAGGGCAAGGACCGGCGCGAGGTCGTGGAAGTGCATGAGTCTCCCCTGTGGGCAAAATCTCCGGAGCGCCCGGGCAGCCCTGTCGTTGTATCGCTCGCCAGTCGCCGGAACCACGGCCCGGAGCTCCGCCCGCGCACCTCGACGCCCTTTCCGGGTGCATTTTCCCGTTGACCGCCACCGGCCCCCTCGCTATCGTCCCGCCTCTTGCCGCGGCGAGCGGCCCCGGAGAAGCCCGCGCGAGGTCAGGATGACACGGCGTACGTGGCGATGGATCGTCGGAGCGTGCCTCTGCACCGGCTGCTTGCCGGGGTGTGCCCTGTCCGACCTCAAGTTCTGGGGCGCCAGGGCCGTCACCGGCGACGGCGTGAAGGTCGCCAACGGACCGCTCCCGATCCGGGAGCAGACGGGGGACGCGGGCATAAGGCCCGCGGGCGGCACCGACCAGTTCGCCAAGGTGCGGAAGCAGTCGCCGTACGCCCCGAACGAGCCCGACCGACAGGGCTTCGACCCGCGCCGCGACCCAGTCAACCAGGCGGCCGTCTTCCCCAATGTGCCGATGCCCGACCCGAAGGCCCCGCTGCCCACGCCGGCCCCGCTGCCCACGCCGCCCGACAACCCGTCGCCCACGCCGAAGGAGAAGCTCCCCGAGCCGCCGGGCGCCACGGAGGCGTCGGAGCCGCACCACCTCCCGCAGGTCGAGGAGCCGATCGTCGCCGCCCTCGCGTGCTTCCTCAAGAAGGACGACCCGAAGGCGGCGGAGGAAGCGCTGCACCACCTGGAACACTACGACGGCGCCACCAAGGAATGGTTCCAGCGCGTCCTGCCCGTCGTGGCCGAGCTGACCCGCAAGGGCATCGACAAGTTGAGTCAGGATGAGATCGCCCTGATGCAGGAGGAACTGCAGTCCCTCCTGCTGACGCTGCGCGCCCGCTCGACGCTGGCCATTGACAGAATGTGCTACTGCGAGAGCATTGAGGGCTACGGCAAGTACAAGCAGCTTCCCACGGCGCACCAGTTCCTCGCGGAATGCGGCCAGTGCCCGGGCGAGCTGGTGCTGCTGTACCTGGAGCTGCGCAACGTCGGCAGTGTTCGCCGCGGCGCGTTCTACGAGACGCGCCTGTCGAGCGTCGTGAACCTCTACGACACGAGGGACCCGAGCAAACCGGTCTACACCTACAACCTCAAGGCCCAGAACTGCCCGCTGCGCAGTCCGCACCTCTGCAACGATTACTTCCAGGGCTACAAGTTTTACGTCAAGCCCATGCCGCCGGGCGCGTATCGGCTCAAGCTCAGGGTCGTGGACGAGAGCGGCCCCACCCCGCGTGCCGACGAGAGCGAGTTATCCTTTGTCGTCGCCGCCCCCCTGGCCGCCGCGTCGCTGCAGCCGTGAGGTTGGAGCGGCTCGCGTGTGCTCGTTCGCCGCTCACGGCCCCGTAGCCCGTCGGCCGGGCGTTGCATAGAACGACTCTTCGTTGAAACCGTTGCCAAGCCGGCCGTCGGAGAGTTCTGGAAATGACCGAGACGAGAGCGACCAACGTCACCTGGCACGAGGGGCACGTCACGCGCGCGGAGCGGGAGCCGTTGCTCAGGCAGAAGGGCGCCACGCTGTGGTTCACGGGCCTGAGCGGCTCGGGCAAGAGCACCTTCGCCTTCACGCTGGAGCACGCCCTGGTGCAGCGCGGCCGGCTGGCGTACGTGCTCGACGGCGACAACATCCGCCACGGCCTGAACAAGAACCTCGGCTTCTCGGCGGCCGACCGCGAGGAGAACATCCGCCGCATCGGCGAGGTCGCGAAGCTGTTCGCGGACTGCGGCGTCCTCACGATGACCAGCTTCATCAGCCCCTACCGTAAGGATCGCGACAACGTCCGCGCCCTGCACGCCGCCGGGACGCTGCCGTTCGTCGAGGTCTTCGTCAACACGCCGATCGCGACCTGCGAGCAGCGCGACCCCAAGGGGCTTTACAAGAAGGCCCGGGCCGGCGAGTTGAAGAACTTCACCGGCGTCGACGACCCCTACGAGGAGCCGCTCCACCCGGAGCTGACGATCGACGCCACCTCGACCTCGCCCCAGCAGGGGGCGCTGATCCTCATCGAGTACCTGGAAAAACAGGGGCTCCTGCCGCGGTAAGCTCGCGGCTAAACGGGATAACAGCGCCGCCACTCGGCCCTTTATAGGATCCGTTCCATGAGCGTGTCGCCCGCGGCGCCGCGGCACGGCCCCGCCTGCTCGCCGCAACGCCGTGTTTCCCTTGCGATGTGTGCGGCACACCGGACCGGAGAAATCGCCGTCTTTGCTTGTACTTCACCTAACCGTTGTAGTCCGACGTGCCTCGCGGGAAAATCACTTGATTTTCGGCAGAGGCGCAGATAGCCACGTTGACACCCTCAGGCGTCAATCGTAGACTTGGCCAATCTTGAGTGCCCGTGGTGGTTTACGGACAAAACGCGGGGGTGCTCGGGGGCACCACCCCTACCACCGGCACAATCGTTTCCCCTGGCATAAACGGGGCGCTGTATGCCTTTCACTGACCTCTCCTGGCGTCTGTTCCGCCCGGCCGAAGGCTTCTACACCTCGGAAGTCCACTCCCCCCGCCCCTTGCCGGTCCGGACTTTCCTGCCCACAGGCTACGAGCCTCGTTACCCCTACCCGCTGCTGGTGCTGTTCCACGGCCACGGGGGCAACGAGGAGCAAATTCTTCGCCTGGCCCCGCGCCTGAGCCGCCGCAACTACATTTGTATAGGCCTGCGCGGGCCGCAGTCGCTCGGCGACCGTTCCGACGGCCGGCCCGGCTTCGCCTGGGGCTCCGACAGTTCCCCCGACGCCCTGGTCGAGGACTACGTCTTCCGGGCGATCGAGCAGACGCGCCGCAACTATCACGTGCATTCCGAGCGCATCTACCTCGCCGGCATCTGTGAGGGGGCGACGCTGGCCTACCGCCTGGGGTTGAGCTACCCCGAGCGCTTCGCCGGCGCCATCTCGCTGAACGGCGCCATGCCGCGCCGTGGCGGCCCGCTGCTCCGCCTGCCCGACGTCCGCGAGTTACGGGTGTTCATCGGCCACGGCATCGCGAACGCGGTCGTGCCGCTGGGCCTGGCCCGCGACGACCACCGCCTGCTCTACAGCGCCGGCCTGTCCGTCGAGATGCACACCTACCCCTCGAACCACCGCCTCCATCCCGACATGCTCCGCGACCTCAATCGCTGGATCATCGCGCGGTGCAACGAGGAGTAGGGGGGGAGAAAAGACAAAGCCCACGGGTGGCAACCCGTGGGCTTTGTCGTCCCTCTGCTACAGAATGAACTTACCCAGGTCTTCCTTCTCCATGATCTCCTTCAGTTGGCCGCGGACGTAGGCGCCGTCGATGCGGACGCGCTTGTCCGGCAGGTCCGGCCCCTGGAAGCTGATCTCCTCCACCACGCGCTCCAGGATCGTGTGCAGCCGGCGGGCGCCGATGTTCTGCATCGTGCGGTTCACCTCGAAGGCGATGTCCGCCAGCGCCTCAGTGCCGTCCTGCGTGAACTCCAACTGCACCCCCTCGGTCGCCAGCAGCTCGGCGTACTGTTTCGTCAGGGCGTGCTTCGGCTCGGTCAGGATCCGCAAGAAATCCTCACGGCTCAGGTCGGTCAGCTCCACGCGGATTGGGAAGCGGCCCTGCAGCTCGGGCATCAGGTCGGCCGGCTTGGAGAGGTGGAACGCTCCCGCCGCGATGAACAGGATGTGGTCGGAGCGCACCGGGCCGTAGCGCGTGTTGACCGTCGTGCCCTCGACCACCGGCAGCAGGTCGCGCTGCACCCCCTGCCGTGACACGTCGGGGCCGTGCGTCGATTGCGGCCCGCAGATCTTGTCCAGCTCGTCGAGGAAGATGATGCCCTGGTTCTCGACCAGCTCGACCGCCTTCTCGTGGACGGTCTGACGGTCGATCAGGGCCTCGGCCTCCTGCTCCATCAGGAAACGGCGGGCTTCGCGGATCGGCAACTGTCGCTGCTGATTCTGCTTCGGCATGATGCGCTCGAACATGCCCTGGATGTCCATCTCCATCTGCTCCAGGCCGGTGCCGGCGCCGAAAATCTGCACGGGGACGCCTTTCTGGTCGATGTTCAGCTCGACCATGCGTTCCTCGAGTTCGCCGGCCTCGAGTCGGGCGCGCATCTTTTCCCGCGAGCGCTGGGTGCGCTCGTTCTCCTCGCGGTCCTCGGCGTCCCAGTTGCTGGAGTGGGGCAGCAGCAGATCGAGAAGGCGTTCGGTGACGCGCTCCTTGGCCTGGGTCTCGACGAGCTTGCGCTGCTGCTGTTTGACCATGGCGATGGCGGCCTCGGTGAGGTCGCGGATCATGCTCTCGACGTCGCGGCCGTGATAGCCGACCTCGGTGTACTTGGTCGCCTCGATTTTGAGGAAGGGAGCGCCGACGAGCTGGGCGAGGCGGCGGGCGATCTCCGTCTTGCCGACGCCGGTGGGACCGATCATGATGATGTTCTTCGGAGTGACGTCCTTGCGCAGCTCGGGGGAGAGCTGCTGGCGGCGCCAGCGGTTGCGGATGGCGACGGCCACAGCGCGCTTGGCCGCGGCCTGGCCGACGATGTAGCGGTCCAGTTCCTCGACGATCTGACGGGGCGTCAGGTCAGCCACGGTTCACCTCCAGGAGTCAGGCGTCAGGAGTCAGGAGTCAGGGAAGAAAGCCCACGGGTGGCCACCCGTGGGCTTGAACACGTCCTGACTCCTGTTTCACACTTCTTCGACTTCGATATTCCGGTTGGTGTAGATGCACAGGTCGGCGGCGATGCCCAGGGCGGTGCGGACGATCTCCGGGGCGCCGAGGGTGGAGTGGGCCATGAGCGCCCGCGCGGCGGCCAGGGCGTAGGCGCCGCCCGAGCCGATCGCCGCCACGCCGTCGGTCGGCTGGATCACGTCGCCGGTGCCGCTCAGCAGCAGCAGGCTGTCGCGGTCCACGATGACCATCATCGCTTCCAGGCGGCGCAGGTTGCGGTCCATGCGCCAGTCCTTGGCCAGCTCGGTGGCGGCCCGCGGCACGCTGCCCTGGAAGTCCTTGAGTTTGGCCTCGAAGCGCTCCAGCAGGGCGAAGGCGTCGGCCGAGGCACCCGCGAAGCCGACCGCGACCTTGCCGCCGTACAGGCGGCGGATCTTGTGGGCGTCGCCCTTCATCACGACCGCGCCCAGCGTCACCTGACCGTCGCCGCCGATCGCCACCGCCCCCTTGTGCCGCACGGCCAGGATCGTCGTCGAACGCATTCGTTCCACGGGTATCCCTCCTCGTCGGCTCGCCGGGAGCCGCGCGTAAACATCTGGACCCTTTCCGTAGTTATAGGACGCCGACGCGCCCGGGACTCGTACGCCGTCCACAAAGCTTGCCCGATTCTCTATCATGAGTGGAGGGCGAGGTGCGCTCGCACAGACAACCTGCCCTCCCAAAGACAGGAGAAAGTCATCATGACTGCCCTTACGCGCTGGACGGCGACCCTGAGCTTCATGCTGCTCGGCGGGCTGATCGCGGCCGGGCCGGCGGCCGCGCAGAACACTCGCCCCGTGCCGCTCGAAGGCGTCAAGGACGGGGCCGAACTCTTCAGCAAGAAGGCCGTCCAGAAGGCCCGCCAACAGATCGCCGAGATCAAGCGCAGCACGCACAAGGATCTCGTCATTGAAACCTTCACGAACCCGCCGGACCGCTACAAGGGCCAGGCCATCAAGGAGTTCGCGCCCGGGTGGACCAAGCGGAATTTCGACGTACTCGGCGTGGATGGCATTTACATCTTGCTGTGCAGGCAGCCGGCGTGGATTGACGTGCAGGTTGGCAACGTCACCATGCGGCAAGGCGAGTTCACGGCCGCCGAGCGGAGGGAACTGTTTCAGATAATCGAGAAGAACCTGCAAGCCGCTGGGGCAGCCAACAAGAAGGGTGAAAAGGAGGCGGCCGCCGAGTCGCGCGACAAGGCCCTCCTCGATGCCGTGGCCTACGTCCGCGACAATATGGCGCCCGCGCCTACCAGGCCCGTGGTGGCCGCCCCGGCTCCTGGCCGCAGCTTCCTGTCCATGTACGGGGGGTGGATCTGCCTCGGCCTGGTCGCCCTGCTGGTGGTCTGGCTGATCTTCGGCGTGATCCGCGGCCTGTCCAACCGCGGCTCCCCCGGGTACGGCTCCGGCGGCGGTGGGGGCGGCGGTTATGGCGGCGGCGGCGGTGGGGGCGGCGGCTTCTTCACCTCGATGCTGGGCGGCATGTTCGGCGCCGCGGCCGGCATGTGGATGTACAGCCACTTCTTCGGCGGCACTACGCCCTCCGCCGGCGCCTCCGGGCCGATGGGCGGGGGCGCTGATTCCAACCAGAGCGACGTCGGGCAGGGCTCCGAGGGCACGGGCGGCGACGCCGGCGGTGGCGACTGGGGTGGCGGCGGTGACGCCGGCGGCGGCGATGCCGGCGCCGGCGGTGACTGGGGCGGCGGCGGTGGCGGGGGCGGTGACGCCGGCGGTGGCGGCGGTGACTGGGGCGGTGGCGGCGGTGACGCCGGCGGTGGCGGCGGTGACTGGGGCGGTGGCGGCGGCGGTGGTGGTGGCGGCGGCGACTGGTAAACCCCTGGCCCTCGAGTCGGATCATGGAAAGCGCCGACTGTCCGTTCTGCAACAAGCTGTCGCGCCTGTGGGAACTGCCGGACGAGGAGGTCGTCTGGCAGTTCCCGCATTCCGTCGCACTCCTCGGCCCCTGGCAGTTCTACCACGGCTACTGTGTGCTCGTCTCGCGCCGCCACGCCACCGAATTGAACCGCCTCGCCGACGCCGAACGCCGCGCCTTCCTCGACGAGATGTGTATCCTCGCCGCGGCCATCGAGGCCTGTTTCCACTCCTGCAAGCTGAACTACGAGTTGCTGGGGAACCAGGTCCCGCACCTCCACTGGCACCTGTTCCCGCGCTCCCGCCACGACCCGCACGCCCTCAAGCCGGTCTGGCTCGCCCTCGAACGGGCCGAGACCGAACCGGACGAACGGCGCCGCCTCGAAACCGGGCCGCTCGGGCGGGCGGAGACGACGGCGGCCCTCCGCAAGCACCTGCAACAGACGCTCACGGCACAACCATGACTGCCCCTCTCCGCATCGGCACGCGCGGCAGCCCCCTCGCCCTGTGGCAGGCCCATCACGTCGCCGGCCTGCTCCGCGCCGCGGCCCCCGACCTGACCATCGAGCTGGTGGAGATCCAGACGGCGGGCGATCAGGTGCGCGACGTGCCGCTGTCGGCGCTCGGCGGTCAGGGCGCGTTCACCAAGGAGATCCAACGGGCGCTGCAGGCCGACGCCGTGGACGTGGCCGTTCACAGCCTCAAGGACCTGCCGACCTTCGCGGTCGAGGGCTTGGTGCTGGCGGCGGTGCCGGAGCGCGGCCCGACCGGTGACGCCCTGGTGTCACTCCGCCATCGCTCGTTCGCCGAACTGCCGGCCGGTGCCGTGGTCGCCACCAGCAGTTTGCGCCGCCGCGCCCAGGCTTTGCACCGCCGCTCGGACCTGCGCCTGGTGGACGTGCGCGGCAACGTCGAGACGCGCCTGCGCAAGCTGGACACCGAGGGCCTCGACGCGCTGATCCTCGCCGAGGCGGGGCTGAAGCGGCTGGGGCGGGGGGAGGTCATCACGGAGATCCTCGACCCGGCGTGGATGCTGCCGGCGGTCGGGCAGGGGGCACTGGGGCTGGAGTGCCGCGTGGCGGACGCGGCCGCGCTGCGGTTGCTGGAGCACGTCGATCACGCGCCGACGCGGCAGGCGGTCCTCGCCGAGCGGGCGCTGCTGCGCGGCCTGGGCGGCGGCTGCCAGGTGCCAATCGGCGCCCGGACGGCGAGCGACGGTCAGTCCTTGATCCTGCGCGGCGTGGTGATCCGGCCTGACGGCGGGCGGCGCGTCGAGGGCGAGGTGCGCGGCCCGCTCGGCGAGGCGGAGGCGTTGGGGCAGCAACTCGCCGAGCAACTGCTGGCCGCGGGCGCGGCGGAGTTGCTGGGCTGACTGCGTTTTTCTTCGACCGGGTCTTGTGGCACAGGTACACTCCCCCTTGATGACGAACACCGCCTCCATCTTGAATGCCATCGCCCAGGGGGACCCGCACGCGGTCAGCCAACTCGTCGAGCGCTTCTACGGGGAACTCCAGGAGCGCGCCGCTCAACTGCTGGCCCGCGAAAAACCGGGGCAGACTCTCGACGCCACCGCCCTGGTCCATGAAGCGTTTCTGCGGCTGTTCGGCCCGGGCGAACCTTTGCAGTTCGAGTGCCGCGCCCATTTCTTCGGAGCGGCCGCCGAGGCCATGCGGCGGATCCTCATCGAAAGCGCCCGCCGCAAGAAGACCGCGAAGCGTGGCGGCGGCGCCGTCCGCCAGGACCTGGACGACGTTCAGCCGGCGGCGCCGGCCCCCTCCCCGGACGCGCAGGTGGACCGCCTCGCCCTGGCCGAAATCTTTCCCCGTTTCCGCGACGCACACCCGGACCTCGCCCGCCTGGTCGAGCTGCACTTCTTCGCGGGCCTGACCTGGGCGGACGTCGCGCGCGTGCTCGTGGTGTCCCTCGCCAAGGTGAAGAAGGACTGGAAGTTCGCCCGCGCCTGGCTCCTCGCGGAAATCAGCAGGGGCGACCCTGCGCTCCCTCCGGGTTCGGAAGGCGCCTGAGAAAAAATGCGGAATCGCTGAGCCTGTCCCACCTCTGCTGTCGCATGGACAAGGGCAACATTTTCCCGCGCCGCGCTGAGGATCCACCCATGACCGAGATGAGCCTGTTCCACGCCGCCCTGGAAATCCGCGACCCGGCCGAGCGCGCCGCTTACCTCGACCGGGCCTGCGGCGGCGACGCGCCGCTCCGCGACCGGGTGGGCGCCCTGCTGCGCGCGCACGAGGGGCCGGGCGGCATCCTCGGTGAGGCCGCCGACCCCACCGCGGCCACCCGGGCCGACGAGGGGAAAACCGGCACGCCGGAGGGCGGTCCGACGCCGGCCGGTAAGGTCGCGGCGGGCGGCCTCCCCGCGGAGGAGCCGGGCACCCGCGTCGGCCCGTACAGGCTGCTCGAAAAGATCGGCGAGGGCGGATTCGCGAAGTGTGGTTGGCCGAACAGACCGACCCCGTCTGCCGCAAGGTGGCCCTGAAGGTCATCAAGGCCGGCCTGGACAGCGCCCAGATCACCGCGCGCTTCGAGGCCGAACGCCAGGCCCTGGCCCTGATGGACCACCCCAACGTCGCCCGGTTCCTCGACGCCGGCACGACCGACTCCGGCCGGCCGTACTTCGTCATGGAGCTGGTCAATGGCGTGTCCCTTACCCGGTACTGCGACGAGCACCGCCTCACGCCACGCCAGCGGCTGGAGCTGTTCATCCCGGTCTGCCGGGCGATCCAGCACGCCCACCAGAAGGGCATCATTCACCGGGACATCAAGCCGAGCAACGTCCTGGTGGCGAGCTACGATGGCCGGCCCGTGCCGAAGGTCATCGACTTCGGCGTGTCCAAGGCCCTGGGGCAGCCGCTGACGCAGCGGACGGTGTTCACCGGGTTCGGGGGCATCGTCGGCACCCTGCAGTACATGTCGCCCGAGCAGGCGGAGTTCAACGCCCTGGACGTCGATACGCGCAGCGACATCTATAGCCTGGGGGTGTTGCTGTACGAGCTGCTGACGGGCACGACGCCGCTGTCGCCGGAGCGGGTGCGGCAGGCGGCCCTGGAGGAGGTGCTCCGGCTGATCCGCGAGGAGGAGCCGCCCCGGCCGAGCACGCGCCTGAGTGAATCCAGGGAGGCGCTGACGACGATCTCCGCACGGCGCCGGAGCGAGCCGGCCCGGTTGACGCGGGAGCTGCGGGGGGAACTCGACTGGGTCGTGATGAAGTGCCTGGAGAAGGAGCGCGGCCGGCGCTACGAGACGGCCAACGGCCTCGCTCAGGATCTGCAGCACTACCTGGCCGACGAGCCGGTGCAGGCGGGGCCGCCGGGCGCCGGATACCGCCTCCGGAAATTCGTGAAGCGCAACAAGGGCCGGGTCGCCGCGACCGCCCTGCTGCTCGCGGCCCTGCTGGGCGGCATCGTCGGCACGACGTGGGGCCTGATCGAGGCCGACGCGGCGCGCCGGGCCGAGGCCACGGAGCGCCGCAAGGCGGAGAAGGAGCGCGACGAGAAGGAGCTGGCCCGCAAGGACGCCCTGCGACACAAAGACCGGGCTGTCCGGGCGGCGGCGGCCGAGCGGAAGGCGACAGTCGCCGCGGAGGCGGCGGGGGCGGCCGAACGCCGGGCGAAAGAAGTCGCCCAGGGGCTGAACCAGTTCTTGCTCGAGACGCTGACGGGCTTCAACGACCTGGCCGCGGAGTACAAGGCGACCGGGGCGCTCAAACAGGCCTTGCCGCTCTTCGAGCAGGTCGTGGCGAAGATGAAGGCCACGCTGCCCCCGGACCACGCCCACACGCTCGTCAGCATGAACAACCTGGCCGGAGCGTACTGGGCGAACAAGCAGCTGGACCGGGCCGTGCCGCTTTACGAGTACGTGCTCGCAAAGAGGCAAGCCACCCTCCCCCCCGACCACCCCGACACCCTCGTCAGCATGAACAATCTGGCGATGGCGTACCAGGACGGCAAGAACCCGGTCAAGGCCCTCGCGCTGTTCAAAGAAGCCCTGGAGAAGATGAAGGCCACGCTGCCCCCCGACCACCCCGACACGCTGAGGAGCCTGAACAACCTGGCCGGGGCGTACCACGCCGCCCACCAGTCGGACAGGGCCCTGCCGCTGTTCGAGGAGGTGCTGGCGAAGAGGCGACAGCGGCTATCGGCCGACCACCCCGAGACCCTGTCCACGATGCGCAACCTCGCCCTGGTGTACCGGGCCGTGGGGCGGCCGGAGAAGGCGTTGCCGCTTTTCGAGGAGGTGGCGGCGAAGAGGAAAATCAAACTGTCCCCCGACCACCCCAAGACGCTGACGAGCCTGGGCGACCTGGCCGCCGCCTACGACCGGGCCGGGGCGTACTCCAGGGCCGAGCCCGTCTACCGTGACCTCCTCGGGGCGCACCGCCGGCAGTTGGGTTCCGATGCCCCGCTCACCCTGCGCACGCTGGCGCTGCTGGGGTTCAACCTGCTCCGCCAGAAGAAGCACGCCGAGGCCGAACCGCTCCTGCGCGACTGCTTCGCCCTCCGCGTCGAACAGCAGCCCGACGCCTGGACCACGTTCAGCACGAAAGCCCTGCTCGGCGCGGCCCTGCTGGGCCAGAGGAAATACGCCGAGGCCGAACCGCTGCTGCTGCAAGGCTACCAGGGCATGAAGCGGCGCGAGAAAGCTATCCCGGCGATCCGCCGCTCCCTCCTCGTGGAAGCGCTGCGGGAGATCGTTGGGCTGTACGACGGCTGGGGCAAGGCGGCGCAGGCTGCCTCGTGGCGCAAGACGCTCGACGAAGAGAAAGCGCGCCTCGCCGCGCCCCCCGGAGGGCCGTAAATGTCTCGTCAAAGTACGTGTTGGCGCATGGCAAGGCGAACGGCCGGTGTAAGCCGGCTGGTCCTGCGACTCCTGGCTTGCAGGACCAGCCGGCTTACACCGGCCGTTCGCCAACCGTTGCCTGGCTTAACCAGGGCGAGACGGTGAGGAAGAAAAAAAACGAGAATTCCCGAGCCTCTCCGACTACCGTTGTCGCATGGAAGGCAGGAGTCGCTCGAGATGTGCCCTCATTTGCCCCCAGAGGAGATGCCTCATGGACCCCGCCGAACGGAACCGCCTCTTCGTGGAACAGGTCAAGCTGCTCGGTGGCACCGAGAAATACATCGGCCGCACCGAGGAGAAGAAGCTCTTGAGTTTCGCCGTGCAGCACGACATGCCGACGGACGCCGCCCGCGGCTTCCTGTCGCGCCAGTGCGAGAAGGAGGGCTACACTCTGGAGAGCCAGCTCCTCTGCCAGCTCAAGGAGTTCCTCGACGCCCTTGTCGACAGGGACAAGAGGGTCGATGCCCGTGGCCTCGACGACGCCGCCGCCTTGTGCGGCAAGTGGTGTCAGGGTAGGCGGTCGGAGGAACAGTGCCGGCGCCTCGTGGCGGAGCTCGTCCAGGAGAACGGCTACCCGGTGGTCCGCGAGCCGGGTCCCAAGGACGAGGTGAAAGGCCCGTCCAAGCCTCCCGACCCTGTCGCTCCCTCCGATGCGCCACCGGATTGCCTCTCGCGGGTGGCGCTGCGGCCGCTGCTGATCGGGATCATCCGCCGCCCCCTCCTCCTCGCCATCGTCGCCATCGTCCTGCTGATGGCCTGGGGCCTGATCGGGCGCTACTTCGGCGTGCCGGACCTGTTCTGGCACGAGAACAAGGCGGTTCAGTTCCTCGCCGGCCTCGGCGCCACGCTGCTGCTGGCGCAGGTCTGTTTCGTCGCCTACCTGCTCGACAACAACCACCCCTCCCTGCAGGGACTGCCGCGACCTGCCCCCGCCCGGGGCCTGCGCCGCCGCGTTGCCGACTTCGTCCACGGCCTGATGTGCTGGTTCGTGCCCGACCCGCCGAAGGACGACGAGGAGGGCGACTGGCGGCAGCTCGGCTGGTTCCTCTCGGTGACCTGGCTGCCGCTCGTCCTGCTCCTCGTGGTCCCCGCGTTCGTCCGCCCGACCACCACTCCCGCCGGCGAGGGCGGCGTCCTCGTGCTCGGCTTGAGTAAGGAGTGGTCCCTGGTCTTCGGCATCGCCCAGCGCTGGCCGCTGCTGCTTGGCGTGCTGGCCGCCATCGGGGTCGGCCGGCTGTTCGTCCGCACCTTTCAGAAGCTGTCCGCCCGCGCCCGCCACACCCCGGAGGACGTCATTGCCCGCCTGCCGCGGCGCCTGTGGCTGCACCTTGGGACGCTGCTCTGCTTCGCCGGACTGTTCTGCCTCTGCTGGAAGGGCTCGGACATCGCGCTGGCCTTCTTCCTGGGCCTCTGGCTGGCGACGCACGGCGCCTTGGTCTTCGTCTACAGCGTCGCCGACGTGTCGCCGGAAGACCGCTGGCAGCACTTCCTGGGCGGGTTGGCTTTCGCCGGGACGTTCCTCGTCTATGAGCTGCTCTTCGTCGTCTACTGGGTAGGCCCGACCTGGTTGGCGGACGCGCTGATCCCCCCGGTGCTGGTGCTGTGGCTGCTGCTGGCGATGGTGGTGATGGCCCACGGCTTCCTGAAGTTCCATTTCCGCGGCTGGTACACCCTCGTGGCGGCGCTGCTGGTCGCCGTGGCGGTGCTCGTCGGCAGTCTTACGACTTACCGCCACCCGTTCCCCGGCCTCGACTATAGCGCGGACAAGCGGGTGTCGCTGGCCGATAACGACTTCGAGGCGATCAGCGACATGCCGGCCGAACTGGAAAAGGAGAAACAGGAGAAGCTGCTCCGGCTGTTGTACGGGCGCCTCCAGAAGCGTTGTCAAATCCAATCCGGAGCGACTGAGGAGAAGGCGGCGCCTGAGTCGAAGGGGGCGGAGGCGCTGAAGAAGGACTGCAAGGACCTCCAGGAGGAGCTCGCGCAGGTCGAGACGAAGCACCTGGAGAAATGGCGCGCGCGGTTGCAGAAAAAACCGCAAGACAAGAACCCGAAGCTGGCCGTGGTGGTCGTCAGCGGCGGCGGCAAGCGGGCGGCACTGTGGACCGCGATCGTGCTCAAGAGATTGGAGGACAGGAAGAACGGCTTGTCCAACTTCCCCGAGCACGTGCGGCTGATTTCGGGCGCCTCGGGCGGCATGGTCGCCGCCGCCTACTACACCGCCGGGCTGCGCCAGCGAAAGGAGGGAGTGGAGCACGAAGCCGGCGAGGCGTTCCTGGAGAAGGTGGCGCAGGACAACTTGACGCCGTTGGCCCAGCGTCTGTTGTTCGTGGACGTGCCGGCGGCGTTCCTCCCCCGCCCATCAGCGAGCGACCGCGGCGTGGCCCTGGAGGAGTCGTGGTCGCACCAGATGGAGAAGGTGATGGACACGACCTTTGCGGGCCTGGCCGCGGGCGAGAGGGAAGGCTGGCGGCCGTCGCTGGTGTTCTCGCCGATGCTGGTCGAGGACGGCCGCCGTCTCCTCATCAGCAACCTCTACCTGGGGGAGTTGACGCAGACCTCGGGCAATTTCGTGAAGCCGCCCGCCTCGGTGTCCCCCGCGCCCGCGCCGGGAAAGAAACTGCAGCCGGCCGACCGGCCGCGGGTCGGACCCGCGGGCGCATACCGCTATTCTTTGTCGTCACTGGAGTTGTTCGGCCTGTTCCCGGAGGCGCACAAGAAGTTCAAGGTCAGTACGGCGGCGCGCATGAGCGCCTCCTTTCCTTACCTCAGCCCCGCGGGGGAACTGCCGACTCGTCCGCGCCGCCGGGTGGTGGATGCCAGCTACTACGACAACTACGGCGTCAACATCGCGGCTGCGTGGATCGCGCACCACCGCACGTGGCTGGAGAAGAACACGTCGGGCGTGGTGCTGATCCAGATCTGCGACAGCTCGAATGACTACCGCTTCCACTACCCCGATCCGGAGGAGAGCTGGGAGCTGTCCCATGGACTGCAGTGGCTGACCGGGCCGCTGGTCGGCGCCCGCTCGGCCATGGACGCGATGATGGCGTTCCGCAACGACGAGCAGGTGGCGGCCCTGAGCGCCGCGTTCCCGAAGAGGGAGCCGGCCTTCTTCACGACGGTGGCATTCGACTACGGCGACAAGATCCCGATGAGCTGGTGCCTGCGGGGGGCGGAGGTCGAGCGCATGAAGCGCAGCTTCCCCGGCGCGCCAGCCGCGCCGGCCGACGGGGCTGGCGCGCCGGCCCTGTCGGCAAACGAACAGGTCCTTGCCAAGCTGAGGGAATGGTGGACGGCGAAATGACGGGGACATCTTCGCGGAGGAGTGGGTACACGAGACCCCTCCGCCGCGCCCGCGTGAATCCGAGTTTGCCCCTCGTTTTTTGTTGTTCTGACCGCGCCCTTGCCGGAGGATAAACGGTGCCGCCCCCTTCCCAGGATATTCGGCATCCCCCATAGCTTTGACGGAGGTTTCCCATGACTGCCTCACACGACGACCGGACGACCGACGTCCCCAGCGGCTACCACCTGCGCCAACGCCTGGGCCAGGGGGCCTTCGGCGAGGTCTGGAGCGCCGAGGCGCCGGGGGGGGTCGAGGTCGCGATGAAGGTGATCGGCCGCACCTTGCGGCCGGCGGAGGCCCAGCGCGAGTTCGAGGCGCTGCAGCTGATGCGGCGGCTGCGCCACCAGAACCTGCTCGCGCTGCAGGCGTTCTTCTCGGAGCGGGAGCGCCTGTTCATCGTGCTGGAGCTCGCCGACTGCAACCTGCGCCAGCGCCTGGGGGAGTGCCAGGACGCCGGTTGGGACGGCATCCCGCCCTCGGAGCTGCTGGGGTACTGCCGCGAGACGGCGGAGGCGCTGGACTACCTGCACGCCAACAGCGTGCAGCACCGCGACGTCAAGCCGGACAACCTGCTGCTCCTCGGCCGTCACGTCAAGGTCGCCGACTTCGGCCTGGCGCGCATGCTGGAGGAGCACGGCCTGCAGACGGCCACCAGCATGGGCACCCCCGCGTACATGGCCCCCGAGATCTGCGAGGGCAAGATCAGCCTGCATTCCGACCAGTACAGTCTCGCCATCACCTACGCGGAGCTGCGCCTGGGCCAGCCGCCGTTCCCGGCCCGCAACCCGCTGCAGTGGCTGCACTGCCACCTGAACCTTCAGCCCGCACTGGAAGGGGTCGGGGAGCGGGAACGGAGGGTGCTGCTGCGGGCGCTGGCGAAGTCACCCGACGAGCGCTTCCCCGACTGCTCGCAATTCGCCCACGCCCTGATGGAAGCGGTGGCCGCGGACGCCCGGGAGAGCGGGCCGAGCCCACATGGCCCTGGGACTGCCAATACGTTCGACCGGCCCGACGTCCTGGGGGAGTCGATGGCGACCGTCATCGACGCCGCCCCCGCCGCGAAGCCGGGGGCGGAGGCGCCCCGGGCGCGTCGGTGGAAGCGCTCCGTGTTGGTGGTCGGGGTTCTCGTGGCGGCGGCCGGCGGCCTGCTCGCCTGGAAGGCAGTAATCCCCCCGGTGGCACCGCCGACGCCGAAGCCGCCGCTGCCGGTCGAGGTGAAGACCCTCCCCGACCTCGAGCTCCTACCGATCGCGGGAGTGATGATCCAGCCCAGGCAGTTCCGCATGATCTCGGTGCGGATTGTGCGCCGCCGGTGCCCCCATCCGGTCGAACTGCGACTCGAGGGCATCCCGGAGGGTGTAACCGTTGCCTACTGCCCGCGGATCCCGCCGGACAAAGACAACGGGGCAGTCGGGATCGAGGCCGGGAAGGATACGGCCCCGCGGCCTGCGAAGGTCCGCCTCGTCGCTGTCGCAGGCGACCTCCAGGCCGCGATCACACTCCAACTGACGGTCCAGCCGCCGGGGTCGAAGGAGGCGCGATTGGCCCTGGAAGACCAAACCGTCAAGGAGACGCCCAGGGATCCCGTGGCGTACCTGAACCGGGGGGGCACGTACATCGACGCAGAGGAGTACGAGCGGGCGGTCGAGGATTTCCGTCTCGCCTTGAACCTCGGCCCGCAGGACGCCCTCGCCGCCATCGCGCACAAGGGGCTGGCCATCGCCTACCACCGCATGAAGGACAAGCGCTACGACCAGGCCATCGAGCACTACGCGACAGCCGTCAAACTGGCCCCGGAACTCGCCAGGGGCCTCGCCACCAAAC
Source organism: Gemmatales bacterium (assembly GCA_038227745.1). Classification (GTDB taxonomy): domain Bacteria; phylum Planctomycetota; class Planctomycetia; order Gemmatales; family Gemmataceae; genus DASPXY01. The sequence goes on from JBBRPS010000014.1 coordinate 19,864, forward strand.
ACGCCTTCGCGCACAGCGCCCGGGGCAACACTTTCTTCGCCAAGGAGCAGTTCCACGAGGCCATTGCGGACTACCGGGAGGCCGAGCGCCTCGACGCCGGATGCACTGCTCCTCTCGTAACGAAATTCGCCGTTGCGTACCACCGCCTGGGGGACGACTCCTTCAAGAAGGGGGAACGTGGGGAGGCGCTCGCCCATTACACGAAGGCGATCCACTATGGCGAGAAGGGCGCCCTGAAGGATCCCAGCGTGTACCGCAAGCGGGGCGATGCCTACTTCGCCACGAAGGAATACGGCAAGGCCGTGGCCGATTACACCAGGGCCATCCACCTCGGCCTGTCGGACGCCGCCATTCATAGCAAACGGGGCGACGCCTACCAAATGCAGGGGGAGCACGACCGGGCCATCGCGGACTACGACAAGGCCATCGGCCTCGACGAGAAGAACCCCGCCTCGTTCCGGGGACGGGGCCGCAGCCACTACGAGAAAAAAGACTACGACCGGGCCATCGCGGACTACGACAAGGCCATCGGCCTCAACGAGAAGAACCCCGCCGCCTACCTGTACAGGGGCCGCAGCCACTATCAGAAAAAGGACTACGACCGAGCCATCGCGGACTACGACAAGGCCATCGGGCTGAACCCCGCGTACGACCTCGCCTACAACGATCGAGGCGCCGCCTCCAGTGCGAAGGAGCAGTACGGCGAGGCGATCGAGGACTACACCAAGGCCATCAACCTGGGCCTGAAGGGCCCCCAAACCTACTGCAACCGCGGTGTCGCCCATAGCGCCAAGAAGCAGTATCGCGAAGCGATCGAGGACTACACCAAGGCCATCAACCTGGGCATGAAAGACCCCCGGGTGTACAACAACCGCGGTGTCGCCTACAGCGGCAAGGAGCAATACAACCAGGCCATTGAGGACTTCACCGAAGCCATCCGCCTCAACTCCAACTACGCCACGGCCTACAGCAACCGGGCGGCCGCCCGCCAGGCGAACGGGGATGTAGCGGGGGCCAACGACGATCATAAGCAGGCGGCAGCACTCCGCGTGGCGGGGAAACAGTGATCGATCCCCGCCGGCTTTATCCTGCCCCGGTTCCTGACGGCCACTTGTACCTCGTCTGGGAGTGGTGCCACGACTGGTACGGGCCTTACGCGGCGGAAAACCAGACGGATCCGAGGGGGGCGGGTTCCGGAGATAGCCGCGTGCTGCGTGCGGTTCCTGGCGCCACGATCCAGGGCACTGCCGCGCCGCCCACTGTGGCAGGAACGCGCCGGCGGTTCGCAACCATCACTGCGGCTGCCGGGTCTGTTTCCTCCTGGACTGATTTACACTCGTCTCCGCCGTGGCTACGTGCCTCCCACTAGGCTGTCGCCGCCGAGATTCGTACCCACTTCCAGCCGTGCCCGCGCCAGCCGGATCGCATCCTGCAACTTCTTCTGCAACAGCGGCCGCGGGGGCAGTTCGGTCAGGTACGAGGCGATGCGGATGCCGCTCCGGTCCAGATGCAGCAGCTCAACCTCTTCTTCGCCCCTGTCCGCACAGAGGATCAGGCCCAGCGGTGTGTCCTCCCCGGGTTGCTGCTCGTGCTTCGCCAACCAGCGCAGGTATAACTCCATTTGCCCCTTGTCCGCAGCCTCGAACGGGCCGATCTTCAGGTCGAGAGCGATCAGTCGCCGCAGGCGGCGGTGGTAAAACAGCAGGTCGATGCGGAAATCCTTGCCGTCGATGACGATCCGCTTCTGTCGGTCGATGAACGCGAAGCCATCGCCCAGCTCGAGAAGGAACCGCTGCAGCTCGCGCAGGATGGCGGTTTCCAGGTCATGCTCGCTGAAGGTGTCGGCCAGGCCGAGGAAGTCGAGCACGTAAGGGTCGCGGAAGACCAGGTCGGGCGTCAGGCGGTCCTCGTCGCGGAGGGCCTTCAGCTCCTGTCGGGCCAGTTCGTCCGGCTTCCGCGACAAGGCGGTTCGCTCGAAGAGCATCCCCTTGATCTTCTCGCGCAGCGTGCGGACGCTCCAGCGTTCGAGGCGGCACATTTCGGCGTAGAAGTCTCGCTGAAGGTCGGTCGTCAGCGGGATGATCTCGACGAAGTGGCTCCAGCCGAGGTGCCGCACGAGAGTTACAATGACATCGCGGTCAGCGAAGACCTCTGCGAAGCGGACCATACGAGACAGGTTAGGTACGGAGTACCCACTGCCGAACTCCCCGGCCAATTCTTTCGACAGTGTCGAAAGAATCTCCTCCCCGTAGTCCGCCCGCAGTTTCTTGAGAATATCCTGGCGGATCCGCCGACCGACCTCCCAGTAAAGCAGGGCAAGTGCTGAGTTGACCGCCTGGGCAACCCCTTCTCGGCCCTTCTCGATCAAGGCGCGGAGATCGGCGAGCAACGGAACGTGGGTGAACTCGGTCCCTTCTCCCGTTGGGGAGGAGACGAGTTTCTTCCCGGTTTCTTGCGTTTGGCCACGGCACACCTCCCGGACAGCAAGCGCGGAGAGGACTACTGGGACTCGCCCCTCACCGATGGATTCGGCTCCTCACGCAGCTTTCATCACCCGGCGAGGTGGGATGAGCAAGACAATTCGCCGGCTGGGCCGTCAGAATCGGTTCCGTGGCGAGGGAAGCGCCGGCCCGAGGATCCGGTACGCCTGAGTGTCGGCGCACGTCTTGCAGCGGCTACTGAGTCCAGCCCGGACAAGGTCTCCCTTCGTTTAGCCGCGGTTGTGAGAACCGCGTTCGGCGAGCGCGGTTCTCACAACCGCGGCTAAACGAGGTGCCTTTCTCCGCGCTGGACTCAGTAACTGCGGTCAACCATCTTCGGGTTTCGGGCGCTTTTCGCAGACGACGTTCTGCACGATTAGGGTTCCGGTTTCTTCGCGGTCGTTGACGAGGAAGTGGAACCAGTAGTTGGCGTCGAGGCCGGCAATGCCCGCGTGGAAAACGAAGCAGTCGGGTTGCTTGAGCGACCGACCTGCGCGGATAGCGTCAGACGCGACGGCGAGGGACTCCGTGACGCGGTTCCAGAGCCGGACGATGCCGGGGCGGTCCAGCCCACATGCCCCGACCCGGCCCCGGACGGCGGGCTTACTCTTCACCCTGAAGGTCACGGATCACCTCGTCGATGTCCACCGCCTTTTCCAGTCTGGCCGCCGCAATCTCCTCAGGACTCAAGACATCGCCCGGGTCAAGGTCTGGCCACCCGCCCTCGGCCTCCACAAGGCGGTCGCGCAACTCCGCCAGCGCAAGAGTGAGTTGCGCCGCTTCCTGGCGGAGCCCGAAGCTTTCGGCGAGGCGAATTGCCCGAGCGATGCCGCTAATCGCGCTGCCGAGCATGGCTCGGCCGGCGGTGCGAAAATCGGGAAAGTTGACCCCGTCGGCGGCCATGTGCCGCCACACCTGCTCCCAGGCCTCGCAAGCCTTCCGCGCGCCGCGCAGGGCGAAGGGGATCATCTCTTCGCGGATTTCCGCGACAAGCTCAGCGGCCGGTTGATCGCCCGAAACCTTCTCCGGGCCGGGCGCGCGCCCGGCCATAATGTCCAGTAGATTGCCAAGGTGCTCGGTTCGCGCCTTCGATAGTTCGAGTTTGAGGCTGTCGGCCGGAAACATTTGGGACTGCTCCTCTCGAACATCGTTGCTCACGTTTGTTGTGCCCCGCCCCCAGTGTGGCGCCTCAATGCCTTCGTGTCTCAGGGGACAAAGGGCATTGTACCTGGGGTGTCATGGCAGGTACAGGCGTGGTGGGCAGAGGCGCCGCCCTTCGCCCCCTGGTGCGGCGGCGCCGAAGACCCACGGCGCGAACGGCAGCGCCGCCTGCGGGTAGGCGGCGTGCCGCACAGGGCGTTCGCCACGGGATTAATTCACCTTGAGCGAGTTGAACACCAGCCCGCCGAGCAGCTTCGGATAGAAATAAGTCGATTTCGGAGGCATCTTCTCCAGATTGCCGGCGATCTGTTCGACGTGCCCCATCGACGCCGGCGGCACCAGCACGGCGACCTGGCACTCGCGGGCGGCCACCGCGTCGGTCACCTCGCGCAGCAGGTGGACGTAGCGGCACTGCGGCTTGCCCCCCCCCGCGGCCGGCAGCAGCCGGTCGAGGACGACGACCTGCAGGATGCTCACCGCCAGGCCGCGCCACGCCGGGCTGTGCTGCGGCGCCAGCTCGGCCATGAGTGACGGCGAGCGGAAGCGGCCCGTCTGCCACACCCCGTCCGCCACCGTGCCGAACGCCAGTAGATCCTGTCCGCCATCCGCCTCCAGATGCTCCCACGCCTCGCGTGCCCCCGCCGGCCCTTGCCCGACCGTCTCGACCTGGAAGTGCTCGCCCAGCGCCCCGCGCAGCTGCTCCGCCGTCAGCGCGGGCAGCCCCGAAACCAGCCGGTGCGTCGGCAGGATCACCAGGCCGGGGTCGCTCATGCTCACCAGCATCATCAGCACGAAGTTCGGCGGCGCCTCCGCGTCGCGCACCTCGCCGGCCGCGCGCCGCTCCTCCAGGTAGCGCAGGGCGGTCTCGTAGCGGTGGTGCCCGTCCGCGATGAAGATCGGCTTCGGCCCCAGCAGCCCGGTCACCGCACTGACCACCTGCTGGTCGCTGACCGGCCACAGCCGGCTGACGACGCCCAGGTGGTCCGTCGCCTCCAGCGCCAGCGACCGGCCGACCGCGCCGTCGAGGAGTTTCTGCACGACCTCGTCGTCGTCGGGGTACAGGCCGAACACCTGGCTGAGGTTCATCCCCGTCGCGTGGAACAGTTTCAAGCGGTCGGCCTTCGGCCCGGCCAGCGTCTCCTCGTGCGGGTAGATGCGGCCCTGGCCGAACGGCTCCAGGCGGACGCGGGCCATGAAGCCGCGCCGCGTGTAGCGCCGGCCCTCGACCTCGAAGTCCTGGTGATAGACGTACAGGCAGCGGGCCGAGTCCTGCACCAGCACGCTCTCGCGGTGCCAGTCGCGCAGGTGGGCCGCGGCGCGCGTGTAGCGGTTGTCCGTCTCGGTGTCGCTCGGCTTCTCCTCGTTGAGGATCAGCCGCACCAGGTTGTGCGGACTGCGCCGGTACAACGCCTGCTGCAGCGCGGGGTCGATCACGTCATAGGGCGGGGCCACGACGTCGCCCAGGGCGCCGACGCGGCCGAGGTCGTACCGGAACGCGCGGAAGGCTCGGATCTCGGCCATGAGAATTGCTCCTTGTCGCCTGGTGTACGTCCCAAACGAACGCGGGACGCGGTTCGCTGTCGCAAGGCGGGTATCTTACCGGGAGGGCCGCGGGGAAGGCAACCGCGCTCCGGGGGGCTGGGTTTTTCCCGGCACGCGGCCACAGGGTCGTGTACAATGTCCCCGCCCTCACGCGGGTGGGCAGCGCTATCCCGCGTCACCCATTCCTGTGCTCACACGGGTCTCTCATGAAGCGATCGAGCCTGGCCGACCGTGCCGCCCTCGCCCTGCTGCTCGCCGCCCTGTGCGGACTGTCCTCCCGGACGGCCCCGGGCGCGGGCGGCAGGGGAACGAAGACCGACCGCCCCGCCCTCGGCCGGTGCGTCTCCCCGGCGGGGGCCCTGCTCCGCTGTGCCGGGTCGGGCAAGGACTGCCGCGCCCTCGAACCGCAGGCGGCAGTCCACGCCGGCGACCTGCTGATCGCCCTGCCCGGCACGCGCGCCGAGATCGACCTGCGCCAGGGGACCGTCCGCCTGTCGCTGCTCGGCCACCTGCCGAAAGAGGCCGACGACCCGGTGCTGGGCAGCGCCGTCCGCCTCGACAGGGCGGCAGGGCTGGCGGGGCTGGAGCTGACCGTCGAGGGGGGGCGGGCGCTGCTGGCGCACCGCGGCAAAAAGGGCGGCGTCCGGGTGCGGCTGCACTTCGGCAAGGACGTGCTCCGGCTCGACCTCGCCGAGCCGGGGACCGAGGTCGCCGTGGAGATGGTCAGTCGCTGGCCGGCCGGCGCCCCGTTCTCCGCACGGCCCAAACCGGAGCAGCGGCCCGTCGCGGACGGCGTCGTCCTGCTGCTCAAGGGGCAGCTCGACGCCCAGTTCAACGACGGCGCCGAGCACAGCGGCCTGCGCGGCCGCGTGATGTATCACTGGAACAGCCACCGCGGCCCCGCCGGCCCGCTGCCGTACAAGGAAGTGCCGGCCTGGGCCGCCGGGCCCGCCCCGGACAAGGACGTCGCCAGGGTCCTGGACCGGCTGCGCCAGCGCCTGGCCGGAAAGGACGCGATCGCCGTGCTGCGGGAGGCCGTGGACGGTGCGGACCCCTCCCAGCGCGTCCTCGCCGTCCACGGCGAAGGGGCCATTGGAGATATTGAAGGGATTCTTAAGGTGCTGAACGGCGCGAAGGACGCGAAGGTTCGCCGGGCGGCGGCGGCCACCCTGCGGCACCTGAGTGGGCGCGGCGCCGCCGAGGACGTGCGGATTTACGAGGCGCTGGTCAAGGACGGCTACAAGCCCGGCCAGGCGGAGAACGTGATGTACCTGCTGCACGGCTTCACGGGGGAGGCGCTGGCCGAGGCGGCGACGTACGAGACGCTGATCGACTACTTGCAGCACGGCAAGCCGGCGGTCCGCGAGCTGGCGGCCGAGCAGCTGTACCGCCTGGTGCCGCAGGGCCGCGCGATCGCCTACGACGCCGCCGCCGGCCCCGACGAGCGGGCCCGCGCCCACGCGGCCTGGCGGAGGCTGATCCCCGCGGGGAAGCTGCCGCCGGCGCCGAAATAATACGGGCGCTCCGGCGAATACTACCTCGCGGCAGAAATGAGTGGCCGTTCGTTTAGCCGCGGTTGAGCCAGATCCCGCGGTGCGGGGGCGGCGAGCGCGCGCCCCGCGCAGCGGATCTGGCTCAACCGCGGCTAAACGACTAATGGGCGGGATCAGAAGCGGAACTCGACCATGAACCGCACCCCGTGGACATAGAAATCATCCTGTTTGGTCAGCACGCGCGGCTGGTTGCCCCCCGAGGGGGAGCCGAAGCCCGGGCTGCTCGGCACGAGCGCCGGGTTGATGACGGTGTTGACCTGACTGCCCGGACGGGCCACGCTGTTGATGTACAGGAAGCTGTAGCCCGTCGAGAGCCGCACGTGCTTGCCCAGGTTCACGCCCACCTCGCCGCCGATCTCCGGGACGATGACGAACCAGTTGGTCGTGTGCGTCCCGAAGTTCCCGCCGGAGAGCAGCGGGTTGGAGGGGACGGCGAGAAGACCGCCCTGGGCCGTGGAGGTCGCCCCGCCCGGCCGGACGTCGGTGGTGCTGCCCAGGCTGCGCACCCGTTCGTGGTTCGGGCCGAGGCCGACCTTCCCATTCAGACTGAGGAACCACAACCCATTGGTCCACTCGACCCTGGTGCCGACCTGTCCGAGGTACGCCTGGTTCCGCGTCGTGAACCGATCCGCAATGGTTTCCACCGAGCCGGCGGGTAGTCCTGCGCCGCCGATCCCGATGGTGGTCGGCGTAAGGAATTGACTGTTCTGGACGATGTCCAGGTTCTCGTACAGGTCGAGGTAGCGGAAGCCGGCCAGCACCTGCCAGTCCCAGCAGTCCGTGTGCGCCAGGTTCCGGTACAGGTTCACCTCCCAGCCCCAGAACTGCTGGTTGGTCCCGACCGCGATGCTCCCCGTTTCAGTCCCGGGGGTACTCACGGCTTGGGCCGCGGGTGCGCCCGTGACCGCACTGGTAATCGGTCGGGCGAGCAACGGCGTGCCGGTGGCGTCGGAGGCGAACAGCGTCCCCTCCGCCCGGCGCTCCAGGATGAACCCGGCCGCCCCCAAGCCCCACTGGTGCCGCTCGTCCAGCCAGACGCCGCCCTCGAACCAGATGCCCGGCTGGGTGCCCAGGTTGGGGCGGTCCTTGCCGGCGAGGACGCGCGTGTCGGACTGGCCGAGGGCCCCCGCGCCGGTGACGGAGCCGGTGGTAACCAGGGGCGGCGGCGCCGGGGAGTTCTCGGCCCACCAGAGCAAGAACCCCACCCCGCCCCAGAACCGCTCGCACGGTCCGTCGTGGTTGCGTTTCAGAGCGTCCTGCAAATCCTTGCTGGACTGGGCGGCGGAAGCGTTCTGCTCGGCGGCCTGCGCCTGCGCTGGCGCCGCCTGTGCCGCGTCCGCCTGGCCCGGGGCCGGCGTGCCGGGGGCGGGCTGGCCGGGGGGCGCGGCCACCCCCGGCGCGGGTGCGGGCTGATTGGCCGGCCCCCCGCCCGGGCCGTTCGCGCTGGGAACCCAGGCGGGCGGCGCCACCCCGAGTGCGGGGGGGAGGGTCGTGGGCGGCGTCCCCTGGGAAAACGCCAGGCCCTCTCCCAGGCCCAGCAACACCAGCAGACCGAGACATCCCCTGAGCATGGTGGCCTCCATTCCGCCTCCGTTGAGAAGCGAAGCACTGTTCCGCCCGACCGCGCTCCCCCTGCCTCCAAGGGACGCTACCAACGCCGGGGGGACCCGTGCCGGGGCCAGCCGCCGGTCGGTAAGACGGGCAAGTATTAGAGGTATCGACCGTTCCGGGGATGACTCTTGAGACGGCGGAAAGGAAAACAAGGGAGGGAAAGGTTGTAACGGAGGGGGGGAGAAGCGGATTCCACCAGGGCAACCTGGAGGATGTGGGCGGCAAAGAATTGCCACCCACGCCCTCCGGGTTGCCCCGGGATGGCCTCGCGGGCCACACCAGGGGCGCGGCGCTCCGGTGGGTTACGTGGGGGCGTTCGTTGTGACGACCCCACCGATCGAGATGCCGTCCAGGAACGTCGGGCCGTTCGCGAAGTCGGCGAAGATGACGTCCGCCACAGCCGGGGAGATGGAGTCGAACCCCCCCCTGAGCCGGAACCCGAGGCCCTCCGCGCGCTGGCCGGTCAAGGCATTGAGGAGCCTGCCCGCGCCGAGCCCGCCGCTGCCGACGCCGACGAGGATGTCGAGTTCGCCGTTCGGGTTCTGCGGATCCCGGCCCCCGAAGGCGACACTGCTGACGCCCGGCAGGGCGATCGAACTCCCCGACGGCGAGGAGAAGGCCGGGATCGGGTCGAAGGCCAGGAAGCTCGCCAGGTGGGTCTTGTTCCCGTCCGGGTTCAGATACGTTTCGGTCGGGTCGTTCAGGATGCTGAACTTGCCGGTTGTCGTGTCCCTCTTGAAAATCTCGATATTCGGCGAGGCACCGGCCCCGGGGCCGACCATGATGTCCGCCGGGGTATTGGGACCTTCGTAAGTCCCGGCTGCGACGTAGGCCCCGCCCAGGAAGGCCGGGTCGTAGGCCGGGAAAGACGGTGACAGGGGCGGGGGCGCCATGCCGCCCGGCGTGACTATCCCGGCCTGTCCGTTGTAGACGTTGATCTGGGCCGACATGCCGGAGCCGGGGGCCGTGATGATGTCGGCGTTGCCGTCGCCGTTCACGTCGCCCACCGCGACCCGGGCCCCCCCGGTGAAAGTGGCGTCGTACGGGTCGAACTCTCCCAGGCTGTTCTGCAGTTCCATCATCTGCACGCCGGGCTTGGTCGTGTCCTGGACGAAGGTCCGCACGTGTCTGGGGTTCGGCTGCTGCTGGGGGATGGTCCCGTTTTGCTGCTGCTGCGAAACCAGGTTGCCCGCGCCGGCGCCGACGACGATCGCGGCCCTACCGCTGTTGGTGATGTCGCCGGCAGCCACGAACACTCCGCCCTGGAAGCTCGGATCGAAGCCGAAGAACTGGGTGAGAAGATCTGTGTTCCCCGGTTCCGTGTGCAGGCGCCCGAGGCCTTGGGGATCGTTGGAGTTGTTCACGATCCGGACGATGGCACGGCCGTCGATCACCGTGATCACGGGGCCGCTTCCCGACCCGGCTCCGAGGATCACATCGGGGACGCCGTCGCCGTTCACGTCGCCGACGGCCACCTGCGGGGCGCTGAAGGAGGGCCCGACCGGGTTGGTCAGGTTCGGGGCCAGGAAGAAGGGAGGCGCCCCGCCCGCGGTGACGTTGGCACTGCCCGGGAGGGGCGAACCCGTGACGTTCAGGGACGCATTGATCGCGAAGCTGCTGGCGTTGGTCTGGAACGCGGCCACCGTGATGTTCACCTGCGGAGTGAACTCAATACTCGTGAAGTTGAGCGACTGAGCCTTATCGAACGTGAAGAACCCATCTTTCGAGGCCCCTACCTGGCCCGTGATGTTGAACGCCGTGACCACCGCACCGTTGGTGAGCGGGGTACCGAGGTTCAGCAAGGACAGGCTGTCCCCGGGGGCGGTGATGGGGAAGCCCCCGTTGACCGTGACCGGGGTGGTGGGACTGGGAGTGATGAAGAAGGTGTCCGCCTGGTCCCCGCCCGTGAGGACGGCGAAGGCGCCTGTGATCGGCACGTTGACCAGAACCGTGGCAGGCCCCGCGTTGCCGACCTTCGCGAAGAAGGGCCCGGCGCCCGTGTTGATGGCCTGGTTCACCGTGAAGTTCCGGCCGGTGTTGATAAAGGTGCCGCCGCTCGTGATCGGGGCGTTAATCGTCACATCTCTGGCCGCGTTCAGGAAGACCGAGGCCGTCCCGGTGTTGATCGGCGTGCTGACGACGATGTCGAAGGCGTCGTTCAACGTGACCGGGGGCTCACCGATGACGATGCCGGTGGTGCCGTTGACCGTCCCGACGACGAGGCTGACGGCATCGTTGAAGCCGACCGCCCCGCCCTGGGTCTTGGCCGCCAGGGTTAGCACCCGGTTGGGCTGTTCCAGGAAGAAAACGCCGTTGCCGCGCAACCGCAGGCCGGAGGCGGTGATGTACGACCCGGTCTGCTCGCCCACCCCGTTCGCGTCGAGGTTGACCGTCCCCGCGTCGGCGAGGTTCGGGTCCCCGAGCTTGAGGGTGTTGATCCCCTGCTGCAAGCCGGTGCCGATGGTGATTTGCCCGCCCAGCGACGTCAGGGCCACCGGGGCGGTGTGGGTGCTCACCCCGTCCGTCTTCACGAAGCCGTAGGTGCGGTCGTCCGCGACCGAGCCGAGGATGAAGCCGCTGGCCGCGGTAAAGGACGTGACCCCTGCCAGACCGGCCGTGTCGGTGGCCGTGCTGAACGTGGTGACCTTGTTGCCCGTGCTGTTGAACGCGATCTGGCCGACCGCGAGGGCCCCCAGGGCCCCGCTCTGGCCTATCGCCGTGATGGCTCCGCTCTCGGCCTGGAAAATGTCGCTCCGCGAGGCCAGGCGGACCGTCGCGCCGGTGCCGGCGGTGATCGGCGCGATGAGGAACTGCGAGCCGCCGGTCCCGAGGCTGACGTTGTTATTCTTCGTCGTGATGCCGTTCGTCCCCAGGACAACCCCGACCGTCAAGGCGTCGGCGTCGTTGTAGCTCACCGGCCCGGTGGTGTTCGCCGCCAGCACGTTGACGTTGTTGGACTGGGCCAGCGCGAACGTCCCGGTGCCCTGGAGCCGCAGGTTGGCGGCCGAGACCGTCGCGCCGGCCGTCTCGGCCACCCCGCCGGCGTTGGTCGAGAGATCGACCGTGCCCGCGCCGGTGCGGATGCTCGCGCCGACGGTGAGCTGGCCCCCCGTGGTGAGCGTCAGGTTGTTGCCGGCGGGCGTGGGGTTGCCCGCGGCCTTGCCCCGGCCGGTCCAGTTGCCTGCCAGCGGCGTGGCGGCGGCCGCCCCGAAGGGGAACTGGCCGGCGTCGGGGCCGCCGGTGCTGTTGCTGTTGCGCAGGTACCACGTGCCGGAGGGATCGATGACGCCGACCGTGGTCTTGCCGTCGCCGTCCCAGTCGCCCACCACGGGCTTCCAGCCGGCGCCGCCGAAGGCGAAGTGCCCCGCGTCGGGAAAACCGGGGCCGTTCTCGTTGCGCAGATACCAGGTGGCCGTGGTCGGGTCGAAGACGCCGATGCTCGTCGTGCCGTCGCCGTCCCAGTCCCCGGCGACCGGCTTCCAGCCGGGCACCCCGTAGGCGAACGGGGTGAAGTCGGCACCGCCGGCGTTGTTGCTGTTGCGCAGGTACCAGGTCATCGTGCTCGGATCGACGACGCCGACCGTCGTCTTGCCGTCGTGGTTCCAGTCGCCAACGACCGGGATCCAGTTGGGGGCCCCGAACTTGAACGCCGTGATGTCCGCGTCGCCGGTGGTGTTGCTGTTGCGGAGGTAGAACGTCGCGGTCGCCGGGTCGAAGGCGCCGATGGTGGTGGTGCCGTTGCCGTCCCAGTCGCCGGCGAGCGGAATCCAGCCGGGGCTGCCGAAGAAGAACTGGCCGGCGTCGGCCGGCCCCTGATCGTTGCTGTTGCGGAGCTGGAACTGAGCGGTGGCCGGGTTGTAGACGCCGACCGTGGAAGTCGGCGTCCCGCCGAGCGTGTTGATGCCGGCCGTGCCCAGCACGGTGCCGACCGTGAGGTCGTTCACGTCGTTGTAGTTGATCGCGCCCGCGGTGGCGGCGGCCAGCGTCTTGACGTCGTTGCCCTGCGCGAGCGTGAACGTCCCCCGGAGCAGGCGCAGGTTCGCGGCGGTGATCACCGAGCCCGCATTCTCGACCGCCGACGCCGCGTTGAGATCGACGGTGCTGTTCACGGCCGTGATCCCCTGTCCGCCGCCGTCGCCGAGCGTCAACTTCCCGGTCGCGAACAGCGTCACGGGATTGCCGCTCGTGTTGATGCCGGCGGTGCCCAGCACGGTGCCGACCGTGAAGTCGTTCACGTCGGTGTAGCTGAACGCGCCGGTGGTCGCCGCGGCCAGCGTCGTCACGTCGTTGCCCTGCGTGAGGTTGAACGTCCCCGTGCCCTGCACCCGCAGGTTGGCCGTAAAGATGGCGGACCCGGAAACCTCGGTCGCGCCCGCGACGAACAGATCGACCGTCGCGCCCGGGGCCGTGATCTTCTGGCCGTTGCCGTCGCCGATGGTCAACGCGCCGGTGGAGATGAGCGTGACGTTGCCGTTCCCAATGGTCGTCACGCCGGCGACGCCCGCGAAGCAAGTGGCGGCCGGGACGGTGCCCACGGTCACGCCGACGGTGTCGTTGAAGAGGATGGCGGCGCCGGCCCCGGTATCCTTGGCGGCGAAGGTGGCGACGCTGTTGAGGGCCTTCGCGGACAGCAGATCGATGGTATTCCCGGCCAGGATGCCAAGCTTACCCGCCGTGATGATACCCGTGACCGCCTGGGTCACCTTGCCGGCGGACGTCAAGGCCACCGTCCCGCCGGCAGTGCCCGCGCCGGCGTTGATCGGGGTGTTGATGAGCAGGTCGCCGGCGGTGTTTTGCAGCGTGATGTTGCCGTTGCCGGCCGTCGTCACGCCCGTCGCCCCCGCGAAACAGAGGGCGGCGGTCACCGCGCCGACAGTCAGGCCGACGGTGTCGTTGAACAGGATGGCCTTGCCGGCACCCGTGTCGTTGGCGGCGAAGGTGCCGACCGCGTTGGGGGCGTTGACGGAGCACAGGTCGATGGTGTCCCCGGCCAGGATACCGAGGCTGCCCGCCGTAATCGGCGCGGCGGCCGCCTGCGTGACCTTCCCGGCCGAGGTCAGCGCGACGATGCCGCTGCCGGCGTTGAGCGGGTTGTTGAGGGTCAGGTCGCCGCCGGTGTTCTGCAGCGTGATGTTGCCGTTGCCGGCCGTCGTCACGCCCGTCGCTCCCGGGGCGCAGAAGTCGGCGGCGACGGTGCCGACGGCGAAGCCGACGCTGTCCAGGAAGGCCACGAAGGCGCCGGGGGCTGTGTCCTGGGCGGCGAAGGTGCCGAC
>JBBRPS010000015.1:0-32586 GCA_038227745.1 Gemmatales bacterium
AACGGCCACGGGTAGCAGAGCGCACGCGAGACCGCGGCGAGACGAGCCGGATGCCTTAATTGGGCAAGTCCGGATCTGTGGGAGGGGTGGGAGGTGACTCCCACCCCGACCCGGCCCACCAATTTTCCACCAATTTTCGCCGCGATCTCTGGACATTACCAACACATCTTCTTCCACACATTCCGTACGAAAGAAAGCGCTTGGTCCCGCGATGCGTCATGTGGAAGTGTGAACCGAGCGCACTCAACTGGCCACGGTTCTTCCTCGCCTTCAATAATGGCTTGAACCTTGGTACGCCAGGCAATGATCACCGTCGATCCCGGTCCGGACCACGTATAGGATTCACGTAACTCGCTTATCAAGTCGTCAACAAGTTCTTCCACAGTGTACCCTGCTACCATCATTGTTGGGATAAAGAAAGGGCCTTGCCTCGCGTCTGGACTATGCGGTGCATCGAAAAGGTACAAACAACCATAGTGTTTATCCTGATTTGACAGCGAGCGGATGACTTCCATGAGAGGTTCAGACGGGCGGAACCACTCGCCGCGGATTCGGTCATCGCCGAAGCGAGTGTGTATCTGTCTTTCTTCCCGTCCATCTCCTGGCATGACAGCGATGATCTCCAACAGAGCCTCGTTTCCAGTTTGGAGTGCGGATCGGCGCTTCTCTGGTTCGCCACGACCAATCTTTATATTGCCGGTGCAGTTGTTGCGGATGAAGTAGATCATACGAACACCCTCGAATCCAAATCGCATCCAACGCTTATGGCGGCGAACGCCCCAGGATCAGCTGCAGGCCGCGCTGCAGCACAGAATCCCTCGCGGAGGCAGGGTGGCGCGGCCTGTCAGCTGTATCGGCTGGTTCGGCTTGGCCACCTGCTACCGGCAGACCGATCCGAGGTGTTCCAGCGCTACCGGACGGAGGGATCGACCGTGCGGCGGCGGTGGCCCACTTGGACTCGGGGGAGCCACGGTCCCGCTTGTGCCGCGTCGGGGGCCGGATGGTAACGACTGGCCCACCGTCCGCGTCCCGCAGGGTGAACTACGCGCCTTCAAGGGGCGCGTGACACCTCTCGGAATCGGCTGCCGCAAGCAAGGCGGTCAACCGTGAGACGAACCGCCACGCGCCTTTTAGCGATATTGGCGATCCGCCAAGCCGAACTGGTGAGTATGCTGACCGGCCGGTCAGCATATGACGCCCTGGTCAGCATATCCTAGTCCCGGTCAGCCTATCCCGGTGCCGGTCAGCCTATTCCGGCCGTGCCGGTGAGCCGACCACCGCCCCGGTCAGCCTATCCCGGGTCAGGGTCCGGCAGTCGGCCACTGCGGTCGGCCACGCTGCCTCTCACTCCCATTGAACACTGCCTCCCCCTCTCTGACAAGGACCGTTGCACCCTTTTGCTTTTTTTCTTGACGCGTTACCAGCTTAGCGCTTATGAGAGGTAAGCCGCAAGCGGCCAGATAGCGCCTCAGTTCCGCACCGCTAACTCCCGGAAGGCGCCGCACACCAGCGGCGCCGTCTCCGGGCCGAGGCTGTTGCCCTCGCCGTACTGCGCCTTCTTGCGGCCGTAGCAGAACGGCGGCCGCTCGTCCCACTGGCGCTTCGGAATGATGTACCCGATCTCGTCGTTGGCCAGCCCGATCAACATGCGGTGCGGGCCGCGCAGCTGCTTGTAGACCGCCGGCTCGACGGGCGCCTTGGGGAAGTCGGCGCCGGCGTTCGGCGGATCCTGCACTTTGTCGAGCACCAGTTCGGGATAGATCTCACCCGGGATCGCCGCCACGTCCAGTTCGCCGAGCCGCAGCAACGCCACCTCACTGCGGATGCACAGCCGCGCCTTGGCGTCCGTCTTCGCGTCGGCCGGTTCCGCCTTGTTAGAGTCCCCGCGCCACAGGAACGTCTGCCGCTTCAGGACGCCGACCCGCGCGGCGATCTGGTACTGCTTGTTATCGACCGGCAGGAACAGCAGCCGCGAACGCACCTCCACCGGCGTCAGGCGCAGCGGCTTCGCGCCCGCCAGCGCCCTGTCCGCCAGTTCGCCGACGAGCCGCCCGTAGCGCTCGGTCTTCTCGAACGTGCCGTCCGCCAGCTTGTTCCCCTTCTCGTCCTTGACTTCCAGGTGGAGTGATGTCATCAGGCCGCCCACCGTGCCCGACAGGTACACCACGGGGCAGTGGTGCTTCCGCTCCAGGTGGCCGACGGTGTAGCCGACGAAGTCGGCGCTGACCTCGGTGTTCTTGCTGTCGAGCGTCTCGGGGTGGCAGTTCCACTGGACCACCAGGCCGACGTTCTTCTCACCGCCCGGCTCGTGCAGCCGCAGCGCCACCAGCTCGTCGTGCTTGACGTAAGGCTCGCGGCCGTCGTGCAGCAACTCCGGCGCCCGCGCCGTCCCCAGCCGCGCCACCGCCGGCCGCAGCGCCGCCTCCGCCGCCTTGACCGCCTTGACCGCCGCCTCCTCCACGCGCTTCAGGTAAGCCTCGTCCAGGCCGTCGTCGAACGGGCTCCACAGGCCGAGAGTATCCGGCCCTTCATGGTTGTGCGTGCAGGAGACGAGAACGTAAGTGAAGCCCGGCAGCTGGCGCCGGATGCGCTCGGTCGGTTCGTGGAACAGACCGACCAGGTCGAGCGAGACGAGGGCGACCTTGCGGTCGGCGTGGCGCAGCACGACGGCGCGGGCCTTGAGCGGGTCGTGGACCTTCGTGGCCTTGCGGTTGCGGCCGAAGCCGGCGAGGTAGACGGGTTTGTCGCCGACGGCGGGCGTGATGTCGGCCTCGCCGAAGCCGGCGTCGAGGTCGGCCTTCACCTTCTGAGGAGTGGTGCGAAGCCCCACGGCACAGACATCGATGAGCACAATCCCAAAAGACAGGAAGACGTAGGCCAGGAAGAAGAACGCCGTGAACCGATTCCTCGCTGCCCTCATGACAGACTCCCTCCGCGCCCACTCCTCGATACCCTACGCCGGCACCAGGCCGGTAGGATCCTATGCCCACGCCGTCGCGCACGCAACCCTGGCCTGGCCCGCCGTGTTCTCCTCAACGCGGGAGTCTGACCCAGGCGCGACGCGCCAGCAAGGGGCAGTCCTGTCTCCCATCCCCTTCAAGAGGCTGACTTACAGAGTGCAGCGTGGGCAAGGTTCCAGCGCGCCGCCGGGCTGGTCCCGGCGGTCACGTCTCTCAGCGAGGGGTTCGAGGACATGAACGCCGCGGCTTGTTACAGGGCCGTGCGGCGGGGCGAGAAAGGAAACGACCGCCGTGAGGGCATCGCCCCCACGGCGGTCGCGCGCGCCAGACGCCGGAGACATCGCCCGCCGCGTCACGGCCCCGGCACGTACAGGATGCGGCCGCAGCTCTTGCACTCGACGAACTTCTCGTCCAGCAGCTCGTTGTAGTTCTGCGAGGTCACTTCCGTGTAGCACGACGAGCAGACGCGGCCCTCGATGGCGGCCAGGGCGTCCTCGCCGCGTTTTTTCGAGACGCGGTCGTACATCTCGCGGATCTCGGCCGGCACGTTTGCCTCCACCTCGGCGAGCTGCCCCAGCACCTTCCGCCACTCCTCCGCCAGCGCTGCCAGCCGCGGCACGCTCTCGCTCTCGTATTGCGCCGCGTCCGCCTTCGCCTCCTGCACCGCCTTCTCCAGCGCCGGCAGCAGGTTCGTCTGGTCCTCGACCGCGCCCATCGCCTCGAGCATCTCGTCCTCGATGTGCGACACCTCCTTGCGGGCGTTCTCGATCTCCAGCTTGAGAGCGTCGTACTCTTTCTTGGTGGACGCGGTCTTGAATTGGTCCTGGTACTTGGCGGCCTGCTGATTCTTCGTCTTGAGCGTGACCTCTTCCGCGTGGACCTTCACCTTCGCCTTCTTCAGGGCCTCCTGCGCCTGCCGCAGCGCTTCCTCGTGGTTGGCGATGCGGGCCTGCTGCGCCTTCGACTGGCGCGGGCCTTGCTCGACGCGAGTCTGCAGGTCCTTGGCGTGGCGTCGCAGTCGGTGAATCTCGCGCAGGATCGCGGCGGGGCCGGCCATCGTTGTGGCCTCCTCGCAGTGAGGCCGCGGGGAAGCCCACGGGTGGCAACCCGTGGGCTTTGGCATTCCCAGGGGACCGGGAAACGAAAAAAGGCCGCCGTCCCTTGCGGGGCGGCGGCCTGGTGTTACCGCTTCACCGAGCCATCGAGGAAGCCCTCGAGCTGTCGGCTGCGGACCGGGTGTTGCAGCTTGCGGACCGCCTTGGCCTCGATCTGCCGCACCCGCTCGCGCGTCACCTTGAAGATCCGGCCCACCTCCTCCAGCGTGTAGGTGTAGCCGTCCCCCAGGCCGTATCTCAATTTTATGATCTCGCGCTCGCGGTACGTCAGCGTCTTGAGCACCTGTTCAATCTTGTCCTTGAGCATCTCCTGGGTGGCGGCGCTGACCGGCGACTCGGCGCCGTCGTCCTCGATGAAGTCGCCGAAGTAGCTGTCCTCGCTCTCGCCGACCGGCCGGTCGAGGCTGATCGGGTGGCGGCTGATCTTCAGCACCCGCCGCGTCTCCTCCACGCTGATGCCCGCCGCCTTGGCCGTCTCCTCGATCGACGGCTCGCGGCCCATCTCCTGCAGCAGCTTCTTCGAGACGTTGCGCAGCTTGCTCATCGTCTCGATCATGTGGACCGGGATGCGGATCGTGCGCGCCTGGTCGGCGATGGCCCGCGTGATCGCCTGGCGGATCCACCACGTCGCGTAGGTGCTGAACTTGTAGCCGCGGCGGTACTCGTACTTGTCCACCGCCCGCATCAGGCCCGTGTTCCCCTCCTGGATCAGGTCCAGGAACGACAGGCCGCGGTTGCGGTACTTCTTGGCGATCGACACCACCAGCCGCAGGTTGCCGCCCGACAGCGCCCGCTTCGCCTCCTCGTACTCCTGGAAACGCTTCTTCATGATCTCGACGCGCTTGCGGAGCGTGGCGGGATCTTCCAGCGTGATGAGCATGAGGTCGCGCAGCTCTTTCTCGAGGTTGGCGCGGTCCTCCTTGGCACTGCGGACGCCGTCCAGCTCGGTGACCTGCCGTTCGAGTTCGTCCATGCGCACCGAGATCTGCTCCAGCTTCTTCATGAGCGGCTGGACCTTCTGGGTGCGGATCGACAGCTCCTCGACGAGGGTGACGGCCTTGCGGCGGCGGATGCGCAGGCTGCGGCGCAGCTTGCGGCGGTCCTCGTCGGTGGTGCGCGGGTCGAGGCTGAGGGTGAAGTCCTCGACATTCTGCTCCAGGAGGTGCTCGAGCGTCTTGAGGTTGTGCGGCATCCGCTGGAGGATCTTGTCCTTCTCGAGGTTCTCCGTCAGCGAGACCTTGACGGTGCGGTCGAACGGCAGATCGCCGGAGTGGACGCGCTTGAGGGTCTCGACGACGTTGCTGAGGGCGTAGTCGCACTCGAGGACTTTACGGCGGAAGCGCTTGCGGGTGACCTCGATCTTCTTGGCGAGGGAGATCTCCTCGTCGCGCTTGAGGAGGGGGATCTCGCCCATCTGAGTGAGGTACATGCGCACCGGGTCGTCGATGCGTCGGCTGTCCTCCTCGTCCATGAAGCTGAGGTCGAGTTCGGCGCGGTCCTCCTCGGGAGCGTTGGGGTCGGGGGCAGCCTCGCGCTCCTCGGCTTCGGATTCGTCGATCAGCTCGATGCCGTGTTCTTCCAGAACCAGGAGGAGCTGGTCGAGTTTCTCGGGGTTGACGGCGTCGTCAGGCAGGTAATCGTTGACCTGGCTGTACGTCAGATAGCCCTTGTCCTTGCCCGATTCGAGCAAAGTCTTCAGGCCCTCGTCGAGTTTTATGTCCATCAAAACCTCCTCAGCCACCTGTTCGGTTCTGTAGTTGCCTGAGCAGCTCAAGGGCCTTGGCGTGGTCGTCGGCCGCCTGCAACTGGTTTCGGAGTTCTTGTTTCTCGGGCAAGCTGCGTTGGCGGCGGAAGCCCGCGAGGATGTCCGCCAGCCACTTCGCCCGATCCGGATTCATCTGGCCTTCCTCTTGCAGCTCCAGCGCCTTGGCGGTCAGGGCCGCGTTCTCGAGGCGCGGCCGCAGCCGGTCGAGTTCCGGCGCGACCCCCTCGGCCACCAGGCGGTAGAGCCCCTCGAGCAGTTGCCGTAGGCCCGGGTGGGCGACCTCCTTCGCCGGCACTTCCGCGGCCGCGCCGGCCACCAGGGCCGGGTCGGCCAGCAGAACCGCCAGCAGGTCGCGCTCGAGCCTGCTCGCCGGGGCGGAGCGGGGCGCCGCGCCGGGGCCCCGCGGGGCCTCCCGGTCGGGGCCGCGCTTCGCCCCCCGCAACTCCTTCAGCCGCGCCCACACGGTCTCCTCCTTTAGACCCAGGCGCTGTGCGATCCGGGTGACCATCAGCTCCTGCTTGACCGCCCCCGCCTGTCCCGGCAGGGGCGGGGCGAGGGCGATGACGCCGAGGACGGCGTCGACGGCCCTTCGCCTCCCCTCCACTCCGTTCGCTGCTTCCGTTGCAAACACGCGGTTCAACTTGAATTCCAGCACGTCCACGGCTTTTGTCAAGGCCGCCCTGAACGGTTCCGGCCCCTGCTGTACGAGCAAGTCGCACGGGTCGAGGCCCTCGGGCAGCTCGGCGATCTTGAGATCGACATCGAGGCCGACGAAGATCTCCAGGGCGCGATCGACGCCGGTGCTGCCGCCGGCGTCCGCGTCGAAGAGGAGGATGACCTGCGGCGCGTGGCGCCTGAGCTGCTTGACGTGTCGCGCGTTGAGCGCGGTGCCCATGGTGGCCACCACGGAGGTGACGCCGTGCTGGTGCGCCATGAGCACGTCGGTGTAGCCCTCGACGACGGCCAGGTAGCCGTCCTTGACGGCGGTGTGCCGGGCGAGGTCGAGGCCGTAAATCTGGTCGCTCTTGCTGAACAGCGGCGTTTCGCTGGAGTTATAGTATTTCGCCGCCCCCGAGAGAGGGGAAGAAGGCAGGACGCGCCCGCCGAAGCCCACCGTTTGACCACGGACGTCCCGGATCGGAAACATGACACGATCGCGAAAGCGGTCGTAAGAGCCGTTGCCCTCGCTGCGCCGGGCGGTCAGGCCGACCTTCTCGAGCAGCTCGGCGGGCACGCCCGCCGCGGCGGCCCGCTGCACCAGCCACTGCCCCGTGAGGGGCGCGTAGCCGACGCCGAACTTGCGGACCGTCTCGCCCGTCAGGTGGCGCTCGCCCAGGTACAGGCGGGCGGCCTCGGCCTCCGGCGCGTCGAGCAGGCAGAGCTGGAACTGCTCGGCCGCCCACCGCATCACGTCAAGCATACGGGCGCGGCCCTGATTGTGCTGATCGCCGGCCGTTTTTTCTAAAGAGATTCCGGCGCGCCGCGCCAGCAGTTCGAGCGCTTCGCGAAAATCGACGCGCTCGTGCTCTTGAACAAACGAGATGACGTCCCCGTATTTACCACAGGACCAGCACCGGTAGCGCTGCCGGCGCGGATCGACATCGAAGGACGGGCGGTGGTCGTCGTGGAAGGGGCAGAGGGCCTTGAAGGTGGGGCCGACCGGGCGCAGGGCGATGTAGCCGCCGACGACGTCCACGATGTCGTTGGCCTGCTTCACCCGCTGGACCAAGGTTTCCCGAGTCTCCGCCACAGGGGCACTCCAGGGCAGGGGAACCGTCAACAGGTCAGGGCGCCGAGGGGTACAGGCCCTCGCGCCGTCGCCGGGTTGTTGCTGTGGTCGAGTCTGCGGAAGACCAGCACGTCCTGGAAGGAAGGTCGGGTGGGCGACTACCCACGTCGTCGCCGTCCCCGAAATTGCAAGCTGCGGTCAGGAAAACACTTGCAAAAGCCGCTCGGCGAATTCCCTCTCTGCCGGACGTTCGGCCTCTCACTGCCAGTCCGTCGTCGCAAGTTTAAATGGTTAAACTGCTTAAACCAACAGCACATCCATGCGCCCGGGGAATTATAGCCGTCGCTCGAAAAAGAGTCAAGCTGGGCAAGGCCCGGAGCGGGGACGAACGCCGCGTCCGATCCTGTTGCCGGTGTGATGGTTAATACAACGCCTCTACGCCGACGAGGCGGTCTGCGCGGCGTCCGCTGGAGAATCGGTGCAGCTGCCCAGGGGGCAGGGCGCCCGGGCGTTGCCGGGGCCGCGCACTTTCCGCGGACTGCGCGCGCCGCAGAGTGGCCCCGTCGGAGGCGGCCGCGGCGTGTGTTTTTTGCCGTGGCCCCTGGGACCGCTGCCGCCGCGGGACTAAGGTGGACAGGAGGTGCCGAACGCGCGACCCTTACGAGGAGTGACACCATGATGGAGCAAGAGTGGCTCGCCTGGTGGGCGGCCCCGACGCGGATGCTGGAGCACCTGCGCGGCAAGGCGAGTGACCGCAAGCTGCGCCTGTTCGCCGTCGCCTGCTGCCGCGGCCACCGGGGCCGGCTGCACGACGAGCGCAGTCGGCGGGCGGTGCTGGTGGCAGAGCGCTTCGCCGACCGGACGGCGTCGCTGGCGGAGCTGAAGGCGGCGCGGGTCGAGGCGTGGGAGGCCGCGCGCGAACTGCGTACGCCGGAGACGTGGGCCGCCGCGGAGGCCGCCGACCTGGACGCCCGCTTTGCCGCTCACACCGCGGCCGGGCAAACGGGGTGGGCCCGGCAACGGCACCTCCTGCACGACCTGTTCGGTAACCCCTTCCGCCCTTCGCGCCTGGCGCCACTCTGGCTGCGCTGGAACGGCGGCACCGTTGTGGCAATGGCGCGCGGCATCTACGAGGGGCACGCCTTCGAGGATCTGCCGTTCCTCGCGGACGCGCTGGAAGAGGCGGGCTGCACCGATGAACGCATCCTCGCTCACTGCCGGTCCAGGCGGGAGCACGTGCGCGGTTGTTGGGTACTCGACCTCCTCCGCGGCAAGGGGTAACCCCCTGGCGGATGCGGGAGCGACTGAAGGGCAGCCTCACCCTTCCGGGGCAGGACCGGCAGGAGATCCAGGCGCCGCCTCACCTCCGGCTTGCGGTGCGGCGGTACGCGGTTGCGAGGGCCGCCCCCGCGCGTCTGCCGGCAACGGCGCATCCCCGGGTGGCGTCAATCCCCCAGTTTCAACGCCTTCGCACAGGAGCTGCAAGTCGTACTGGTAGCGGCGGCGGGCCGAATGCCAGTCCGGATAGATAAAGGCGCTCAAGCGCCGCGCGCGGCCGCAGTGCGCCAGCGCGGCGACCGTTGCCATCGTGTCCCGGTGGTGGACGCACACCACCGACGGCACGCCCTCGTCCCGGCAGCAGTAGAATTGCCGCTCACGCTGGCGGGCAACAAACGCCTGAGACACCCGCCCCCGGAGAAACTCCGCGGGGTTCCTCGCCTCCCACCTGCGGACTTCGTTATCGAAGCGATCGAAGTAAGGGGCGTCCACCATGACCAGATCCAGATCGGATTCCTCCGACATGATGGTCCAGACCTTCTCCCTCGGAGCGATACTGAAGCCGATTTGGCAACTCCCCCGCAGGTAGAGGTTCTTCGGGTGGACGCCGGTCCGCTCCGCCACGGCCTCAAGGAAGTCACCGTAGCGCCCGTGTTCCGCGAACGCCCACGGCGTCCCGCTCATCAAGTAGCAGTCCACGAGCCGGCGGGAGTTCGCCAGCGCCATCTGGTACAATTCCTTCGGCGTCCAGACGATGTGCCCTTGCTCGTCGAACTTCATGGCGAACTAGACCTCCTCCGTCACGATCAGGGGTTGGTTGAAAGTGCCTTCGGAGATGAACATCGGCTCGTTGAAGCGGAAGCGCACGGGGTTCCGGCAGTCCGGGCAGCGGAACAGATCCCCCCGGACCGGGGTGTAATGTTCGCGCGGGACCTCGTGATGACAGACCGGGCAGGGCGAGATGTCCCGGAACCCGCAGTTCGGGCAGAGCGGCGGTAAATTAGGTCCGGTGACATTGCCGCAGTTCTGGCAAGCCGGCCCTGGGGGCGCCGGGTTTTCCTTCACCTCGACGCGGCCGGCGTAGCCGTACTTGTCCAGCACTCCGACGACATCCTCCGTAGACGGCGTCACGAATTCAACGTACGCCCTCCCCGTCTCGTCGCGGTGCGTGCCGTGCAAAGGGTGTTCCCGGTCGGTCTCGATGGGGGCATGCTCCCAGAGGACGCGCCGAAGGTCGGCCGCGACCACCAGGTCTTCCCTCCGGCCCCCTGTAGGCTTCACGGTGATCCTGATCCTCATGGCATCTCCTACCCTGCTTGTTGGCTCTCTCGTGTACTCTGTGGACATTGTACCCGCCTCTCGGGGGCTGCTCAACGACAGCGAGCCGGGCGTGGGCAAACCCCGCGCCGGTCGCTATACCCTCGTTGGACGGCACGCATCGAGCTGACACCGAAGGCACAGCGATGTACGGACAGAGTGGCACGGCGCGCGGCGGCGCGCTCCTCACCTTTCTGGCACTCCTCCTGACCTCCTCTCCAGCCGCCGCGGCGGACCTGGGCGAGGGCACCGACCTGGAGATTGGCGGCCCGGAAGAATTGACGCCTTCCTCGAACGCTCGCCTTTTGACCCCTTTCCGCAGGAGGTATGTCCGATGGTACGTCTGCGCTGCGCCCTCTGTTCAGGCCTCGGCCGTCGCCGGGGCGCTCCTCGTCCAGGCCGGCGGCCGCTTGTAGAATGGGAGAAAGGAAAGGAGTGTCGTCATGTCCGCCGTCCCCATCACCGAGCAGACGATCACGGCAGCGCTGCGCCGCTTGCCGCCCGAGAGCTGGCCCCAGGTGCTGGCGTTCATCGAGTCCCTGTCGCCAACGGCGGCCGCACCCAGTCCGGGCGCCCCGGCCAGGCGCTGGACGGCGGCGGAGTTGCGTAAACTGGCTCCCGCCGAGCGCGATGCGATCCTCGCGGAGCAGGCGGCGGCCCTCGCGGACGAGTACCGCAACGACCGCGAACTGACCGCCTTCGAGGCTTTCGGCGACGAGGACCTGTATGTCGATAGCTCCGACTCCGAAACGCGGTGACGTCTGGCTGGTCAACTTCAACCCCACCGTCGGGGCCGAGATCCGTAAGGTCCGCCCCGCCGTCGTGGTCACGGTCGCGGGCATCGGCCGGCTGCCTCTCCAGATCGTCGTTCCCCTGACCGACTGGAAACCACACTACGCCAACGCCTCCTGGCTCGTCCCTGTCCCCGCCTCCGCGACGAACGGACTGAGAAGGATTCGGGGGCCGACGCCTTTCAGGTGAAATCGGTGTCCGAGAACCGTTTCGTGAAGCGCCTGGGTGAGGTGACGAGTCAGCAACTCGATGACATCGCCGCCGCCATTGCCCTCTGCGTGGGTGCGCCCTGATTCCTCGACCTCACCCGCGCTTCTTCGTGGTGGAGGAGCGGCGGAGCGAGTTGACCACGATCCCAGCCGTGCTCAGCGCACCTTCTGTGCCTTCGCGACGGCCGGCACCGGCGACAGGGTGCCGTTCTTCTCGGCCTCGCCGTTGACGGCCTCGGGCCGGACGCGCACCTCCGGACTGCCGAGCCAATACATGCCACCCACGAAGAAGGCGCCGCCGACGATGTTCCCCAGCGTCGTCACGCCCAGGTTGTACCAATACAGGTTGAGGGTCACGTCGGGGCCGTGGTTCGGCGCCAGCAGGCCCAGCATCAGGCCGCACATGTTCGCGATGCTGTGCTCGTAGCCGCTGGTGATGAACGTGAACATGCACCAGAAGATCAGCAGGATGCGCGCCGACTCGCTCTTGACGCGCGCCGCCATCCACACGCCCAGGCACACGATCCAGTTCGCCAGCACCGCCCGCCAGAACAACTCCTCCACCCCCGGCGTCGTCTTGGCCTTGAAGACGGCGACGACGAACGAGTTGATCGACGCGAACGCCCTGTCGTCCAGCAGGCCGGCGCGAAACACGATGAACGCGAGCAGCACGCTCCCCGCCAGGTTGCCGAGCCACGTCCACACCCAGTTGCTCGCCAGGTCCTTGACGGTCGCCTTGCGCTGCAAGACGCCGACCGTCAGCACCAGGTTGCTGCCGGTGAACAGTTCCGAGCCGGCGAAGATCACGAGCGTCAGCGCGCCGCCGAAGCACACGCCCATAAGCAGGCGGCGGAACTGCACCGACTCGCCGGCCAGCGAGCCGCCGATGGTGAAGATCAGCACGATGGAGGCGCCGACGTACATGCCGGCCAGCATCGAGCGAACGAAGTGGCCCAGCAACGAGCGCCGCTGCGCCTCCAGCTTGGCGGCGGCCTGGTCGCCCAGGGCTACGAGGGTCTCGGCGTACATGAAAGGATTCTCCGATCTGTGGCTCACGCAAGCCTACCCGGTACACGGGTGGGCTTTGGAGTGGGGGGTTCAACCGCGGGGCAGGTAATTGATCAGCGGCTCCAGCGCGTCAGCGAGCTTGTCGCACGGCACGTCGTACATCAGGTCCGTCGCGACGACCGGGTTCGGCCCCGTCTGGCCCTTCACACAAACGTGGGCCGCGTCCACGACCTCGCCGTTGACGCGCGAGCGACAGCCTTGCAGGCCGATCGTCGAGACCTGGTGCATGCCACAGCCCGCCGCACAGCCCGACCAGTGAATCGTCAGCGGCAGCAGCTTCCGCCCCGCGGTCCGCCGCTCCAGCTCGCGCGCCACCTGCAGCGCGTAGCCCTTCGTTTCGATCAGCGCCAGGCCGCAGTAATCGCTGCCCGTGCAGGACACCAGGCCGCGCAGGATCGGCGACGGGTCGTACGGCAGCTCCTGCAGCAGCGGCTCCTCCGTCAGCGCACCGAGGCGGTGCTCCGGTACGTTGCACAGCACGACGTTCTGCCCGACCGTCACGCGCACGTCGCCGTTGCCGTAGCGCTCGGCGAGGTCCGCCACGCCGCGCAGCTGCGCCGTCGTGATCCGCCCGACCGGCACCAGCAGGCCGACGTGGTACAGTGCCGGCCCCTCGTCGCTCGCCCCCTGCCGCTTCTGCGGGTGGATGCCGAGGTGATCGACGTGGTGCTTCTTGCGCATGTCCGTGCCGGCGTTCAGCAACGGCCGGCCCCAGCGCCGCTGCAGCTCCGAGCGGAACCACGCCACGCCCCGGTCCTCGATCACGAACGCCAGCCGGGCGCGGACGCGCGTCGTCCGGGAGCCGGTCTCGTTGAAGATGCGCGTGATCTCCGCACACAGCTTCGCCGCGTCCTCGGGCCGGACGAACACGTCGAGCGGCGCCGCCGGCCGGTAGCCGCCCGAGCCCTGCTTACCGCCGACCAGCACGTTGAAGCCGTTCACCTGCGCCCCGTCCAGCTCGCGGTACGCCGGCACCAGGCCGATGTCCTGCGTCTCGGGGTGGCAGCAGTTCTCCAGGCAGCCGGTGATCGTGACGTTGAACTTCCGCGGCAGGTTCGTGAACTCCTTGTTGCCGAGGATGATCTCGTTGAACTCGCGGATCACCGGCGCGGCGTCGAGCAGCTCGTGCGGGCTGAGGCCGGACACCGGGCAGCCGCACACGCCACGGATGTTGTCCATGCCGGTCTGCTTGCTGTGCAGCCCGACCTCCTCCAAACGCCGCCAGATGTCCGGCACGTCGCCCAGCGTGAACCAGCGCATCTGGAGCTGCTGCCGTGTCGTCAGGTCGCAGAAGCCCTTGCCGTACTCGTCGGACAGGTCGGCGATCACCCGGAGCTGGCGGGCGTTCGTCCTGCCGCCTTCCAGGCGCAGCCGCAGCATGAAGTTGCCGGGCGTCGGCTTGCGGAAGAACAGGCCGTACCACTTGGCCCGGTTCTTGTCGTCCTCGCTCATCTCCGCCCAGTTGTTCGTCGCGGCCAGGCGCACGATGTCCGGCATGCAGTCGAGGCCGTCCTTCGCCTTCTTCATCTGCTCGACCTTGGTCAGCTCCTGCTTCTTCGCCGAGGCCGGCGCGTAGGCGTCGAGGAGCCGGCCCAGCAGCGGCTGGCAGGTGCCGCAGCCCGTCCCCGCCCGCGTGCAATCGCCGAGCTTGCCGACCGAGCAGTTGCCCGCCGCGATGGCGGCGACGATGCGCCCCTTGGAGACCGTGTTGCAGTTGCAGATCTGCGTGTCGTCGGGCAACGCCGTCAGCCCGGCGTCGTCGCCCTGCGACAGCAGCGCGTCGCGGGCGTTGTCGCCGGCGAGCAGGTCGGTGGCGGGGTCGGACAGCGGCTGCCCGTCCTTGAAGAGGCGCGTGAGCTTGCCCGTCGGGTCCGCCGCGCCGAGCAGGATGGCGCCGACCAGCCGGCCGTCGCGCAGCACGAGCTTCTTGTAGACGCCCGCGGCGGGGTCGGTGTGGGAAAGCACCTCGCAGTCGGGACCGGGGGCCGTCACCTCGCCCATTGAGATCAGGTCCACGCCCATGACCTTGAGCGTCGTGGCGAGGCGCGAGCCGGCGTAGGAGGCGTTGGCGTTGGCCTCGGTGAGCACGTCGGCCAGGACGCGGGCCTGCTCGTAGATCGGATCGACCAGGCCGTACAGCTTGCCGCGGTGCTGGGCGCACTCGCCGACCGCGAAGACGCTGGGGTCGGTGGTGCGGAGCTGGTCGTCCACGACGATGGCGCGCTCGACGGCGAGGCCCGCCGCCTGGGCGACCTCGACGTTCGGGCGGATGCCGCAGCTGATGACGACCATGTCCGTGTCGAGCGTGCTGCCGTCCTTGAAGCGCAGGCCCGTGACCGTGCCGTCGCCGCCGAGCAACTCCGTGGTTTGCGTGTTCAGCAGGACGCGGACGCCCATGTCTTCCAGCTTGGTCCGGAGCAGGGCGGCGCCGGCGGGGTCGAGTTGCTGCACCATCAGGTGCGGCGCGACCTCGACGACGGTCACCTCCAGGCCGTGGCTGAGCAGGCCGCGCGCCGCCTCCAGGCCGAGCAGACCGCCGCCGAGCACGACGACCCGGTCGCACTCCTGGGCGTAGGCGCCGATGGCGGCGCAGTCCTCGAGGGTGCGGAAGACGAAGACGCCACGCTGGCGCGTCCCCTCCATCGGCGGGACGAACGGCCGCGAGCCGGTCGCCAGGACGAGGTAGTCGTACGGCTCCTCGACCTTGCCGCCGGCGCCGACGACGACGCGGCGCTCGCGGTCGAGGGTGTCGGCCTTGACGCCGTTGTGTACGAAGACGCTGCGCTGCTCGTACCACTCCAGAGGGTTGAGCCAGAGTTGCTGTGGGTCCTGGAAACCGCCGAGGACGCTCGACAGGAGGATGCGGTTGTAGGTGCCGTGCGGCTCGGCGCCGAACATGCGGATGTGGAAGCGCTCGGGCTGGCGGGCGAGGACTTCCTCGACGACCTTGGCGCCGACCATGCCGGTGCCGACGACGACGAGCGTCGGCCGGTGTACAGCTCGAATCATGGGGAGAGGCTCCGAAGGCACAGGACTCAGTTCCGGTGGACGGCCGGCCGATAGCGCGCAGAGCGAACGGCGTCACCGGCTGTCGCTGGCCGGAGAACGAGTGCGCGATCGGGATGGAATTCGGTCAAGGTCCCGCCCAGCCCGAGGAGAGGAGGAACAGGCTGGAGAACACAAGGGGCGGGATTGGGAGAGGTCCGCCTTACGATACCATGTCAGGCCCTCATCGAGGAACGCACAACGCCGGTCGCCCCCTTTGATGCAATCGCGGTGCCAAGGCGCTGACCGCGGCTGCGCGGAGTCCGGGCCATCGCTGCAACTTCCTTGGTTGCCACGGGGTTCCAGCGAGGGGGGTGGTGCGCGATACGCGGCGCGGGGCTGGGGGGCATGCACAAAGTCCAGGCAAAGACTGCGTGCGGAATGAACGTCACTCTCGGGCCGGAGCAGGTCGGAACGCTCCTGCAGCCAGCCGTTCCGGAATAACCGGCAGCGACGGAGCTTCTTACAATCCCGCGGTGCTTTCTACAACGGTGGACAGGAAGACGCCACGGGGGTCAGGAAATGCGGTCGAGGCGTAAGCGTTGTATGAGTCATGGCTTGAGCGAATCTTGTCGGTCGCGTCGCGCCTCCGGCACGCTCCTTGCGTTAGTAAGCCATCGACTCCGATCAACACCCGGGAAGAGGACACCAGAGGTCTTCCACACGCGGCCGTTCCCCCCACGGCCGTCCGCGGTTTCCCCCGACCGCGGAACGAGCCGGGCCGTCGCCGGAGGTTCCCCGACCTCCCGACCCTCGACGGTCCGGCGCCTGGCGTGTGCGCGACCCGGTATCCCTTCCTCCCATCTATCTCCCGCCGCAGACCCTACCCCCGATCCCCCTTTGGCCACCCGCTCCCCCCAGCGGGTGGCCCTCTTTTTGCGCCGCGCCGCCGACGCCTCGCCAGAGGGCCGCGAAGGGAAAACGAGGGAGAGCGATCCAGTATGCGCTGGACGCCGCCTTGCGCG
This sequence comes from Gemmatales bacterium, assembly GCA_038227745.1. Taxonomy (GTDB): domain Bacteria; phylum Planctomycetota; class Planctomycetia; order Gemmatales; family Gemmataceae; genus DASPXY01. The sequence goes on from JBBRPS010000015.1 coordinate 16,244, forward strand.
GGGCGGTATGATCGGCAGGACGGCCGGTCGCGGTCGGCGGGGGCCGTGGCGGCCCTCGACCGCCTTGCGACCGAGCCCGCCCGCACCCGGCCTCACCGCGGAACCCAGTCGTTCCCTCGCAGCCCCACCCGGCGAAAGGTCTGATGAGCAACTTGCCCAGCCCCCCCGACCGCACCAAGGCCGACTCGCCTTCGCCCCCCGACCCGGCCACCCGGCTGCTGCGCCTGTGGGAGGAGGGCGCGAGCCCCGACGTCCGCGAGGTGGTCGCCCAGTCCGGCCCCCTCGGGCCGGGGCAACTCCTCGCGGTCGTCCGCACCGACCAGCGCCAGCGCTGGCGGCGCCGCGAACCCGTCCTGGCCGAGACGTACCTGCAATGGTATCCCCCCCCTCCTGGACGACCCCGAGCAGGCGGTCGAGGTGATCCAGCAGGAGTTTCTGGCGCGGCAGGAGCTGGCGGACGGGCCGACGGTTCTCCAGTACCTCGAGCGCTTCCCCGCGCTGGCGGAGCGGCTGCGCACCCGCCTGGACCCCGGCGCGACCCTCGGGGAGCCCGTCGCCAACTCCGCCCAGTCGGTGGTGGAGGTCGAGGGGGAGGGCACGCTCCTGAGCTTGACGCGGTCGGCCCCCGCGCCGACCCCTGCGGAGTTGCCCACCGTACCCGGCTACGAGATCCTCGACGTGCTCGGCCAGGGCGGCATGGGGATCGTCTACAAGGCCCTCCAGGTCCTGACGCGCCGCGAAGTCGCCCTGAAGATGGTCCTCCGCGGCGCCCAGGCCACCACCCAGGACCGCGCGCGCTTCCGCATCGAGGCGGAGGCGGTGGCGCGGCTGTCGCACCCGAACATCATCCAGATCCACGAGGTCGGCGAGGTGCTGGGGCGGCCGTTCTTCTCGCTGGAGTACGTGGACGGCGGCACCCTGGGCGGCCGGCTGGCGGGCCAACCGTTGCCGCCGCGCCAGGCGGCGGCGATCGCCAGCACGCTGGCCGCCGCCATCCAGTACGCGCACGAGCGCGGCGTCGTCCACCGCGACCTCAAGCCCGCTAACGTGCTGCTCTCCGCCCAGGGCATGCCCAAGATCGCCGACTTCGGCCTGGCCAAGCGCCTCGACACCGAGACCTTCCAGACCCAGTCCGGTGCGGTCGTCGGCACGCCCAGCTACATGGCCCCCGAGCAGGCCTCGGGCCAGAACCGGGAGGTCGGGACGGCGGCCGACGTGTACGCGCTGGGCGCCATCCTCTACGAGACGCTGACCGGCCGGCCGCCGTTCAAGGCGGACAGCGTGTGGAACACCATCCTCCAGGTGCTGCAGCAGGATCCGGTGCCGCCCCGGCGCCTGGTCCCCACCGTGCCGGCGGACCTGGAAACCATCTGTCTGAAATGTCTGCAAAAGGACCCGCGCAAGCGCTACGCCTCGGCGGCCGCGCTCTCCGACGACCTGCGCCGCTTCCTGCGCGGCGAGCCGGTGCAGGCCCGGCCGGCCGGGAAGCTGGAGCGCGCCTGGAAGTGGGCCCACCGCCGGCCGGCGGCGGCGGCCCTGCTGGCGGTCAGCGCGGCGGCGGCCCTGGCCCTCCTCGTCGGCGGGCTGTACTTCACCGGCGAGCTGCAAACGGAGCGGAACGCGGCGGTCGCCGAGCGGAACGCCGCGGATGAGCAGCGGCGCCGTGCCGAGAAGGGCGAGGACGAGGCGCGGTCGGCCCAGAAGCAGGCCGAGGCCCAGCGCCTGCGGGCCGAGAAGGGCGAGACGGAGGCCGTCGGCCTGCGCGACGCCGCCGAGCACGCCGGCGCGGAGACGAAGCGGCAGCTCGACCGGTCGCGGCGGGCGGTCTATACCGGCGTGCTGTGGCGCGCGGCCACCCTGTGGGACCGTGACCCGCTCCTGGGGCGCGACCTGCTCGACGACCTCGACGCCTGCCCGCTCGACCTGCGCGACTTTGCCTGGGGGGTCTACGCGCGGCTGTGCCGGCGCGAGCGGGCCGTGCTGGCCGGCCACGCCGGCTCCGTCATCGCCGTCGCCATCTCCCGCGACGGCATGGTCGTCGCCTCCGCCGGGAGCGACAGGGCCGTCCGCCTCTGGGACCTGGCCACGGGCCGGGCGCTGCGCGTCCTGGAGGGGCACACGCAGGCGGTCCGGGCCGTCGCCTTCTCCCCGGACGGCGTGCTGCTCGCCTCGTGCGCCGGGCCGGGGGACGGCGACAGCAAGGAGGTGCTGCGCAACTGGAAGGAGGCGGAAATCGTCCTGTGGGAGGTGGCCACGGGCAAGCGCCGCGCCACCTTGCAGGGCCAGCCGGGTACGGCCATGGCGCTGGCCTTCAGCCCGGACGGCAAGAAGCTGGCCGTTGCGGGCGGGACCTTCGACCCCGACGCGCGGAACTCGGACCTGCGCTGGAAGCAGGGCGAGGCCCGCCTGTGGGACGTCGCCACGGGGGAGGGGCGCCGGATCGGCTCGCACGGGGCGGCCTTCCATTCGCTGGCCTTCGCCCCGAACGGCCAGACCGTCGCGGTGGGGACCACGCACGGCGTGGACATCCGGCTCCTCGCGGTGGCCACGGGCAAGGAGACGGGCCGCCTGGGGCCGCACCGCGGCTGGGTGCATTCGCTGGCGTTCAGCCCGGACGGCAAGACGCTGGCGGCCGGCAGGGCCGACCACACCGTGCAGCTCTGGGACATCGTCAAGCGGCGGGTCCGCGCGGTCTGCCGCGGCCACGGCGGCGAGGTCCACGCCGTGGCTTACGGCCCCGACAGTCGGCAGGTGGCCTCCACGGGCGCCGACAACCAGGTGCGCGTCTGGGACGCGGCCACGGGGAAGGAACGGCTCACACTGCGCGTCGGGGCGATGGGGGGCTCGACGGAGGCGAACGGCCTGGCGTTCACCCCCGACGGCAAAACGCTGGCGGTCGGCGGCTCCCACCTGGTCCGGCTGCTGGACGTCGGCAACGTCGCCCCGGAACGGCTCACCCTCCGCGCCCACGGCGCGGGGATGCTGGCCATGGCCCTGTCGCGCGACGGCAAGGTGCTGGCCACCGGCTCGCGGACCGGGGACGGCGGTGCCGATGTCGGCGAGGTCAAGGTGTGGCACCTGGGCGACCTCGGCAAGCCGGCGCACGTCTTCCGCGCCCACCGCGGCCCGGAGCACCGCGGCCGCGTCACCGCCCTCGCCATCGACCCCCGCGGCGGGCGCCTGGCGTCGGGCGGCGGCGACGGCCGCGTCCACCTCTGGGCCCTCGGCAAGCCCGACGACCAGAAGCCGCGCCAGCTCGGCAAGCCGAGCGGCAAGGTGTTCGCCCTGGCCTTCAGCCCCGACGGCCGAACGCTGGCCGCCGGCCTGGGCCAGGCCCGTAACGCCGACGGCAAGGCCGCCGGCCGGTTCCTGCGCGTCTGGGACCTGTCCACGGGCGCGGAGTGGCCCGCCCTCGGCGGGCACCAGTGGACGGTCCTGGGGGTGGCGTTCAGTCCCGACGGCCGGACGCTCGCCAGCGGGGGCGGCGACCAGACGACGCGCCTGTGGGACGTAGCGTCCCGCAAGGAGCGCGCGGTCCTGCAGGGGCACGCCTTCGCGGTGGCCTTCAGTCCGGACGGGCGGACGCTGGCGGGGGCGGGGATCGACGGCGCCGTGCGGCTGTGGGACGTCGCCACGGGCAAGCTCCGGTCCACGCTGCGCGGCCACAGTGGCAGCTGCAACGGCGTGGCGTTCACCCCCGACGGCCGGACGTTGGCGGTCGGCAGCGGCGACGGCACGGTGCGGCTGTGGGACGTGGTCAGCGGCCAAGAGCGCGCCGCCCTGTCCGGCCACAGCCGCGAGGTCTGCGACGTCGCCTTCACGCCCGATGGCCGGACGCTGGTCTCCGCCAGCAGCAGCCGCTTCGCGGGCTGGTGGCTCCTCGAAGGCGAGGTCAAGCTCTGGGACGCGCCCGCGCCGCCGCTGCGGGCGGCCCTCACCGGTCCCGACGGCCTGGTCTGGAACCTGACGCCGACCGCGGACGGCAAGGCCCTCGCCGCCTTCGCCCTGGACCGCACGGTCCGGGTGTGGGACCTGGCCACGGGCCGCGAACGGGTCGTGCTGGGGGAGGCCGCGGGGCCAGGCGTCCCCGTGGCGTTGACCGCGGACGGCGGGACGGCGGCCGTGTTGGTCAAGGGCGTCGGACTGACCCTGTGGGACGTGGCCGCGGGGAAGGAACGTCTTGTCCTGGAGGGCCGGGTACACACCGTCCTGCTGGCGGCAGCCTTCGCGCCGGACGGCAAGGCCCTGGCGGTGGCCCTCCCGGACCGAACGGTGAAGGTCTGGGAGGCGGTCTCGGGTCCGGAGCGCTGCACCCTGAAGGGGCACACGGACGCGGTCCGCTGCCTGGCCTTCAGCCCCGACGGCAAGCTCCTGGCCACCGGCGGCCAGGATCGGACGGTGCGGGTGTGGGAAGCGGCCACGGGCCGGGAACGGTTGACGCTACAGCGCCATGCCGGCGTGGTCCTGGGGCTGACCTGGAGCCCCGACGGCAAGCTCCTGGCCACCGGCGGTGACGACCGGACGGTCCGGCTGTGGGACGCCGCTACCGGGGAGGAACGGGCCTGCCTGAAGGGCCATTCCGGGGCCGTCTGGGGAGTGGCCTTCTCGCCCGACGGCAAGCGGCTGGCGACGGCCGTGCAGGTGGGGAGCCGTGCCGGGGTGGTGAAGTTGTGGGACGTGGCCACGGGGGCGGAGCGCGCCTGCTACCCGGGGGAGCCGGGCGCCCCGTGGGCGGTCGCCTTCACGCCCGACGGCAGGACGCTGGCGATCGGCTGCCAGGACGCCCGCCCGGTCGTCCGCCTGTGGGACCTCTCGCAGTCCGGCACGCCGCCCTGAGGCTGTCCGCAGCCCCGCGCCCTCGGCCGTTCGCCATGAAGGCGCTGCACTACTGAGGGCAGCACGGTCAAAGCGCGCTCGTTTAGCCGCGAGCGGTGAGCCAGATCCCGCTACGCGGGGGCGAGCGCGCGGTCGCCACCACGCGCGGCTAAACGAGCGCGCTTTAGGATAAACGAGACCATGCGGCCACCCGCTGAAGGAACGCTTTTCCCCTTCGCCGCGTCCAAGAAGAAGTCATTGGTCGCACACGAGAGAGGGCCTGCCATGCGTTCGGTTCGCGCTGTCCTTGCCCTGGCGGCCCTGGCCGCGAGCGTGTCGTCGTCCGCGGCGGGCAAGGGCGGGGACGCGACCGCCGAGCGCCTGGTCGGGCAACTCGGCAGCAAGAAGTACGCCGAGCGTGAGACGGCGGCCCGCAAACTCGACACGCTCGGCGCGCGGGCGCTCCCCGCACTGCGCGACGCCGTCCGCAACGCCGACCTCGAGGTCCGCCGCCGGGCCCAGCAGATCCTCGCGCGCCTCGAGAGGCGCCTCGACGCCGTCCGCTTCCTGGCCCCGACCCGCCTCTGCCTTACCTGGAAGGGCACGCCCCTCCCCCAGGCAGTCCGTGAACTGGCCGCCCGGACCGGGCTCGACGTCCGCCTCGACGGCGACGACGCCGGACTGGCGAGCCGCAAGCTCACCCTCGACACCGGGGACGCAACGCTGTGGGAGGCCCTCGACCGCTTCTGCCGGGCGGCCGGCCTGTCGGAGGCCCCGCCCGGCGACAGCGTGAACCCGACCGCGGACCAGGCGGCCGACTCCGCCCTCGTTCTCACCGGCGCCCGCACCCGCCGCCCGCCGACGCACCTGGCCGGCTCCGTCCGCCTGCGGGCGCTGCCGGCCGGGGCCGTCATTCCCAGCGCCCGCCGTCCCCATCCCGGCCCAGACCTGATCTTCCTCCTGGAAGCGCGGCCCGAACCGAAGGTGGCGTGGCAAGGCATCAGTCGAGTGCGCGTCCTCCGCGCCGTGGACGAGCACGGACAGTCCCTGGTGCAGCCCGAGCCGTTCCTGGCCGTCGATCCCATTTCGGCGGTCGATGAGGAACGGCCGCTGCGCTGGGACGCGATGTGGGGCACGCCGGTAGCGGCGCTGCCGGGGCGGACGGTGCCGGTGCGCGTGGCGGCCGGCAAGAAGGCTGCGGCACGCCTGAAGGAGGTCGAGGGCGTCCTCACCGCACGGATCCTGGCGGCCGGGCCGCTCGTCACGGTGGACAACGTGCTGAAGGCCGAGGGGCGGACGGTGATAGGCCCAGGAGGCGAGATGATGAAATTGACGCGGGCCCGCCGCGACGGCCCAACGCTGACGCTGCACGTCGAGGCGCGGCCGTCGGCGTCGAGCGGGGCCGCACCCTTCCACGTGGTCCGGAGCCCCAAGGGGGTGCTGTTGATGCAAGGCGGCGTGCAGACCGCGAAATCCAGCCTCGACCTGCTGGACGCCGCCGGCACCCCCCTGAAGCCGGTGAGCAGGGAGCGGCGCCTGAATCCCGACCCGCGCGGCGGACTGGTACTCGAATTCACCCTCGTTTATACGCTACGCCCCGGTCAGCCGCCGCCGAGCCACCTGGTGTGGACCGGGCCGCGCGTCCTGCCCGTGGACATCCCGTTCCTGCTGCGCGACGTCCCGGTGATGGTTCAGAAGCCGCGTGCCTCCATCGCCCCAGTCCCGTGACTCCCCGACGAGTCAGGAGCCGCCGTACGCAGGGACGGCGTCCAGGTCCAGAGCCGCCCACTGCCCGAGCCGCCACTTCTCGATGGCGACGGCGGCCATCGCCGCGTTGTCGGTGCAGAGCCCCAGCGGTGGGATGAACAGTTCGGCCCCCTCCTCGGCGGTCATGCGCTCCAGCGCCGCGCGGAGCGGGCGGTTGGCCGCCACACCGCCCCCGACCGCCAGCCGCTTCAGGCTCGTGCGCCGCAGCCCCTGCCGCGCCTTTTCCGTCAGCACGTCCACGACCGCCTGCTGGAAGCTGGCCGCCACGTCGGCGCGCAGCGGGCCGGGGCCCGGCGGCTCGCCGCGCGCCACCCCCTGGCCGTGGACCGTGTAGAGGACCGCCGTCTTCAGGCCGCTGAAGCTGAAGTCGAGCCGCTCCTCGTGGAGGAACGAGCGCGGGAAGCGATGGGCTTGCGGGTTGCCGGACTCCGCCTCGCGCTCGACGGCCGGGCCGCCGGGGAAGCCGAGGCCGAGGATGCTCGCCACCTTGTCGAACGCCTCGCCGGCCGCGTCGTCCAGCGTGGCGCCGAGCAACTCGAAGTTCAAAGCGGTCCGGCAGTGGAACAGGCTCGTGTGACCGCCGCTGACGACCAGGCCGACGCACGGAAAGATGTCGCGGCCCGCGGCGAGGCGGCAGGCGTAGACGTGCGCCTCGATGTGGTTGGCGCTGATGAGCGGCACCTCCAGGGCCAGCGCCAGCATCTTCGCGGCGCTGACGCCGACCAGCAGCGCCCCGACCAGCCCCGGCGTGTTGAGTACCGCCACGCAGCCGACCTGTTCGAGCCGCACGCCGGCGCGGCGCAGGGCCTCGTCGATGACGGGCAGGAGGCGCTGGAGGTGGGCGCGCGCCGCCACCTCGGGCACGACGCCGCCGAAGCGCTGGTGCAGTTCGGTCTGCGAGGCGACGACGTTCGCCAGCAGGCGCGGCTCTTCGGTGAACACCGCGGCGGCGGTCTCGTCGCAGCTCGTCTCGATCGCGAGGAAGAACATGGGGAAACGGGCCCGTTCCGGCTAAACGAGTGGTTGACTTCAGCGCTGCAGCATGAGCAGGGTGACGTCGTTTCCAATTCATAACACCCGAAAGTTGGGTGTCGGCAGAGGCTGTTCTAGGCCCATATTCCGCACCCTAACGGATGTACACTGTGTTTTCCTTGGAGATATCAGCCGCCATCACGGGGTGAAATAATTTCCTCCCTCCGAGGAGGCTTATATCTCTATGAGAAATATGGTGCACATCCGTTAGGGTGCGGAATATGGGTCTAGGGGCGAGGTCAGGCAACGGCACGCTGAGCCGATGAGTTCGCGGAGGTCCGCGGGGCGGTCAGCGGCCGAGGGCCTTGCGGAGGCGGTCGAGGGGGGTGGGTGTCGCGGCTGGGTCGAACCGGGCGCCCAGGACGGTGGCGCTTCCCCGGGCCGCTCTGGGATCGTCAAATAGCACATAGGCTTCGCCTTCCAGGCCGGTCCAGTGAAAGACCGAGGTATCTCTGCAACCCTCGGTAACGATGACTTGGCAGCGACCCCATCCGCCCAGGATGGACTCCACTTCCGCAAGGGGCATCCCACGCCGGATGCGCCTGACGTTCGCCTCGGTCACGCCAGGCGCCGGCCCCAGCACCGCGTACGTCGCCATGAACGCCAGCGCCACCAGCAGCATTCCGACGCCCAGCAGAAAGACCCAGCGCGGCATGGCAACGCCCTCCCGTCAGTCCTTGCGTTCGTCCGCGTCCCGGCCTTTCTCGGCTGGGGAACCCTGCCCGCACGCCTCCCTGGCGGCATCGAGCGTCAGCAAGGCCATCCCGGCGACGGAGAACACGATAAGGGTCAGGCCCAGCCCTTCCACCCCACACACAGTGGGCAAGTCGGTGATGGCGGGCGTGCCGACCACTGCACGCCGTCATCGGTCAAGCAATCGGGTTCAGGCCCGCTCTCTCAAGGAGTGAGCGGGGCACGGCCTCGACCACATCCAGCTGCGACAGCGAAAAGAAAGCGTTCGTCGTGAACAAGTCGCACACCCTCGCCAACTCCTGGAACATCTCGTTGATGCAGGGCTGCGCCAGCTCCACCGGCGCCTGCCCCCAGCGCGCCGGCGTAGGCGCACGCCAACACCGTCTGGTCTTTCGGGGCCGATTGGTTTAGCCGGCGCGGGATCCGCCGACTCTCAGGCTTTTCCCGCCTTCCGGCGGCGCAACCCGATCCCGAACTGCCGCAGCAGCCCCGGGAGCTGGCGGACGAGGTTATAGTCGTACCTCTTCTCCTCCGCCGACAACTCCTGCCACGCCTTGAGATTCGGATGACGCCGCTTGCCCTCGGCGCGCGGCCCCGGCGTCCAACCGTCCAGCAACCGCTCCACGTTCCAGCGGCCGTGCTCCATCTCCGCCAGCGTCCCCTCCTCTTCTGGCGTGAACGTAAAGGGCTCGCCCGCCCGCAGGTCGCCCGCGGGGAACGCCTCGATCCCCAGGTAGCGCAGCTTCACTGCGATGTGATCGACCAGCTGCAGACTCGACTCCTTGTACAGCGGCGGCAGTTCCTCCCACTCCGCCAGCGAAATGTTTTCGGCCTTCTTCGCACGCCGGTGCTCGTCGTGCAGACAGCGCGCCAGTTCCTCCCGCCGTTGGGCGACATCCGCGAAAGGCGGGAATGGCGCCTCGACGAAGTTCCACAGCGTCATCGCGTCCACCGGCAGCCGCACCAGCCCCTTGATCGACCACCACTCCGCGTCCGCCGCCAGCTTGTTCGCCTCGCGGCCGCTGTCGTCTACCACACCCACCCGGGCCCCCAACGCCAGCGCCAGCCGGTACTCGAACGCCGCGATCCGCCCGCCGTTGATCCCGAGCAACTTCACGTCGGTCGCCCGGACGCCCGCCGCGAGCAGGTCGATCCAGTTCTGCAGCGGCTGCAGTGGCGTGAAGTCCCTGGCACCGGCCGTGTAGCACTCGTAGGCGGGGTGCGGTGCGACGCCCGCGGGCAGCGCCTCGGGGAGGTAGGCCACCGCACGGATCCGGCCACCGGACTCCGCCGCCAGCTCGCCGACCAGGCCGCTGATCCCCGCCGAGGTGCCGCCGGAGAGGATCGTGCCCGTGAACGTGGCGAACGTCGACCGCAGCAGCGTCCCGTACGCCTGCATCCGGGCCTCGACGCTCTCGTCACAGCCGCCCGCCACGATCACGACCCGCCCCCCGAAGTCCGGACCGTCCTGCGAACGGAGGCCTGCCAGGTGTGCCGGCGCCCCGGCGTCGGCCCGGACGGCCTTCCCCAGCAGGAGCAGCCGTCGGACCCAGTCCGCCCCCTCCGGCAGGCCGCTCGCCCCGTCCAGCTGATCCACGACCGCCAGGGCGGCGTCGAACATGAACTCGGCCCCGGAGCGCACCGCCCGCGCGTAGGCCGCCAGACTCTCGTACGGCTGGCCCCGCAGCAGGTGCAGTTCGCCGAGCTGGAAGTACGCCCAGGGCAGGTTCACCTCCGCCTCGATCTGGTCGCGGCAACGGCGGATGGCTGCGTCCAGGGTCGGCTGCAGCAGAGCCAGGAACGAGGCGCTCTTCGTCTGGCCGATCCGGCCGCGCACGCACCCCACCAGCACACGCGGGTTGGCAGGGTCCTTCTCGAAAGCCCTCTCGTACCACTGCCGGGCCGCGCTCGCGCCCCCCTCCCCCGCGCCGGCCAGTGCGTCCGCCAGGGCCATGAGCCCCTCGACGTCCTCGGGGTCGGCGCGGACGGCATCCTCGAGGAAAGCCCTTCCCTCCCGGTGGCCCGGACCGCCCGGGTCTCCCTTGTGCTGCTCGCACAGGGCGATCCCGGCGCACAGGCGGAGGCGGTGGGGCGGTCGCCGCGCGAAATCCTTCACGAGCGCCGTCACCCGGTCCCACTTCCCCAGGCGCAGCGCCAGGCGGGCGATCTGGTGGGCCAGGCCCGCGTTGCCGGGATCCTTGCTAAACACCAACTCCAGCACTTCCAGCTCGTGCTCCGCCTCGGCCGAACTCTTGTCCCCGGCGACGCCGGTCTGGTAGGCGGTGACGGCGTCCGCGATCCGCGTACAGGCCTCGTCGACCGCCTCCAGCAGGGCGGCCATCTGGGCGTACTCGCGCTCCAACCGGGCCGGCACCAGGAAGCCGCTCTTGTACAGGCGGTCGTGGCCGACGTCCGCCCAGCAGTGCTCGGCAATGGTGCGCACCTGGACCTCCGCCCGCAGGTCCCGGCGCAGGGCCCCGGGCTCGACCGGGACGTCCTCGGTGGGGAAGATCCCGTTCCGGAACTGCACGACGTGGTGGACCGAGCGATACCAGAATTCCCGCGCGCGCAGGTGCTTGGCCGGGTCGTGCTCGGCCACCTCCTCGACCCGGAAGTGCTTCTTGATCCAGGCGCTGAAGGCGTGCGCCTCGGCCCGCGTGTGAACGATGACCCGGGCGCCGCACAGGTCGATCATCTGCACCAGCGGCTCGCGGTAGCCCTTGCGCAGGATCTTCTCCGCGAAGCTCACGATGCTCTTCGTCCGGCTCTGCACCAGGGCGTGGGGGGCGACCACCAGGGCGGCGTGTTTCAAAATCCGCTCGAGGCTTTGGGTGTACGCCTCGCACTCGGGGCGGATGGCCTCGAAGAGGCAGACCTGCCCCTCAAACCATTGCCGATCAACCGTTCCGCTCATGACACTCTCCCGAGGCTGCAGGTCAGGATTTTCAACCTGACGGAGTTGACTTGTTGGGCTGGGAATCCTGACCTGCAGCAAATCGAGGGCACGCTGCGTCAGAGCAACCCGCCGTACCGAATACTGGACAGGACGTGCATCAGGACGAGGGCCAGCAGGGCCCAGGCCGCGGGGGCATGCACCAGCAGCCAGCCCCGCGTCAGTCGCCGGAACCAGTATTCCAGGTCCATCTGCCGCCGCTCCTCGACCCAGAGCCACAGCTGGTCCACCCGGCCGACTTCCCCGGGGGGCGCCAGCTCGCGCGCACGCAGGTAGTGGTTGCGCGGCACCGGCTCCAGCGCCTCGGCGCTCAACAGCCAGCCCCAGGAAGGGAACCCGGAGCGCAGGTAGCCGCTCACCTCTTCGGCGAAGAAGCGCTTGACGGTCTCGGGCGGCCGGTCACTCCGGCGGACCAGGTCAGGGCAGGCCGCCTCCAGGAAGAGGCGGTTGCGCCGCTCCGTCTGTGCCACGGAGAGGTCCTTGGCCCGCAGCGCCAGTAATTCTCGCCCCTCCGCCGTGAGCGGGAACCCGGCGGGGTCTTGCCCCTGCCAGAAGTTCTGCGACGTGAGCAGCTCATTCAGTGCGGCCAGGATCAGGCGCCGGTCATCCTCCGACCCCGGGGCGGCGTCGGCCACACGCCGGATCGCCGTCCGCGGGTTGGCGCCGAGCGGCTTCGCGTTCCAGACCACCCGGTGGAGCGGGCCGCCCGACTGGAGGATGGCCTTGCAGAATTCGCCCCAGGCGAGGACGTCCGAGTCGAGCACCATGGAGTAATTCTCCATCAACTCGGTGGAGCGGGCGATCAGGGCCAGCCGCTCGAACGCCAGCCGCTCGCCGGCCAGCTCGCGGTCGAGCAGCAGGGCCAGCAGGCGGAAGACAAGGCGCTGCAGCGCCATCCCGACCATGCCCGACAACAGGACCAGGGCGAACACGATGACCACCCACAGCGTCAGGCCGCCGCGGAAGAGGTGGCCGCGACCATGGAGGATCACCAGGCCGAAGGCGAGGTAGGCGGCGCCGATGTGCCAGCGCAGCCAGCGCGTCATGTTGCCGCGGGGCCGCTGCAGCGACAGGCGCCGCCAGGGGTACAGGTACGGGATCAACAGGGCGACCAGGGCGGGGTAGCCGAGGAAGCGGCATGCCCGGCGGAACGCCGGCGCCTCGACGTCCACGAAAGGGAGGCAGGCGAGGGTGAGCCAGGCGGCGGCGGGCATCACCGCCCAGAGGAAGAGGGCGTAGGGGTGCGGGGTGCCGGGGTTGGCGCGAGGGGGGGACATTGCTCGGCTCCAGGGGTGCGGCGCCTTCATGGACGGTCCCCGAGGGGGAGGGACCAGTTCTTGATGCCCGGGAACAGGTCGCGCGGCGCGCCGCGCGCGGCGGCGCCGTAGGGGCAGCTGGCGACGCAGGGCGGCTCCGCGCGGTCCGTCAGGCAGAGGTCGCACTTGGTCGCGACCAGCGCGAGCCCGGTCCGCTTTTTGAAGCTGTTGGTGGGGGCGGCGTCGCGGGCGGTGGGCGGCGGCTCCATGTGGATCACGTCGAAGGGGCAGGCCGGCACGCACTTCTCGCAGCCGATGCAGCGGTGCATGTGGATCTGCACGATGCGCTTCTCCACGAAGCTGATGGCCCCCACGGGACAGGCGTCCTGGCAGGGGGCGTCGCTGCAGTGGACGCAGGCGGCGGCCACCGTCCACTTGCCGAAGTGCAGGTCGGGGTTGGAACGCTGGAACCGGGGCATGCCGTCGTGCGCCTCGGCACAGGCCTGCACGCACTGGTCGCAGCGCGTACACAGGTCCATGTCGATCCGCAGCAAGTTCGTGGCCGCCAGCAGCTTGGACGCGACCTCTTGCGGCGGGTCGCGAGGCGGCAGCAGTTCCAGGCTGTCCAGGCGCCGGTCGCGGGTGCGGTTGCGGTCCTGTTCGTTCTGCAATTTGCGGGCGACGAAGGGGTGTGCCCGCAGCAGCACCGTCAGGGCGGCACGGTTCAGGCGGACCAGGTGGGTCGGCGTGACGGCACGCACCGTCGCGGTATGGGCCGCCCCCTCGGCGGCACTGGAGACACCCAGGAAGCCGTGGCGGTCGTACTGGTTGACGAGGATCTCACCGCCGGCCGCCCGGCGCGTCGCGCGCACGGTGCCGCTGATCAGGAAGCCGAGGTGCTCCGACGGCTCGCCTTCCTGGGAAATCACCTGGTCCTTGCCGTGGTGCAGCAACTCGACGCCCCCGAAGACCGCGCGGAGTTGCCCCACCAGTTCCCGCAGTTCGGCGACGGTCAGCGGCGGCGGCGGCCCGGCGGGCCGCAGGCAGTCCGGCAGCGCCGCCGCGAGGAGCAGGTGGTTCAGGCGGATCGTCTCGTTCACCGTCAGCGCCGCGGGGCCGCGCTGCCGCAAGCCGCGCACCTCCTCGGTCGGCCCCCCCTCCGGCCAGGTGTCCCCGGAGGAAAGGTCGGCGTCCTTCAACAACTCGTTGAGTGCGCCCAGGAGGCGGTGGCGCAGCCCCCGGTCCTCGGCGGCCGCAGTGGCGGCCATGAGCCTGCGCAGGCCCGGGTCGAGCCGGCGCCGCACGAGGCCCGCGACGCCGTGCCGCGCTCCCTTCAGCCGCCCGAGGAAAGCGGGCCAATCCGTGACGTCGCTCTCGTACAGAGTGTCGCGGAACAGGCGGTTGTCGGTGAGGAGGGTCGGCAGCACGAGGTCGAGGAAGTCGTCATCGAACCTCCGCGCCACTTCCGGTGCGTTGGCGGCGATTTCGGCGAGCACCTCACGGCGGATCAGCAGGACCTCGCAGGGCGGTGTCGCGGCGTCGGGGTCCGCCTGGAGGGTGACGGCGCGCGGCGTGTTCCACAGCGCGCCGGGGACGCCCTGAAGTCGATCGAGGACGGGGCAGAGCAGGCCGGCGTCATCCACGGAGGGCACGGCGCGCAGTTCCTGCCCGCGGGCTTCCGCCGAGGCGGGACCCAGTTCGAGAGGGTTCGCCAGCCAGCGCTCGTGGGGGCGGCGGCCGAGCCAGCGGCAGAAGGTCCGTGCGACCCACCCCTGGAAGTGCTGCCACGGCGAGCGCCGGGCGCCCGGACGGGTGACGTCGCCGACCCAGTCCTCCAGGGCGCCGAGCATGCCTCGCACGCGCCGCGCGAGGAGGCGAATGACGCGGGTCGGCCAGCGGGGCGGGGGCGCGTCCGGCCGCAGTCGGTCGGTGTGCTCGAGGGCCCAGCCCTCCAGGCGGTGCAGGGGCAGGCGCGGGCGATTCCAGCACTCGGCGAGGTCGTCGGTCCGGCCGGCCGCGACGGGCGGGCCTTCCGTGGGGCCGTGTCGGCGGTAGACGCGCATGCGGCCCTGGAGCAGCAGGGCGGCGTAGCCGCTGTAGCCCCCTTCGGGCATGATGACTTCGCCGGGGGCGAACCGGATGAGGAAGAAATAGGTCTCCAGGTCGTATGGGGCCAGCTTCTTGCGCAGCGTGGCCAGCAGGGCAGGCGCTGGGGTGATCTTGCAGGCCGTGTCGGTAGGATGGCAGAGGTGCTCCAGGACGGCTTCGGCTGACAGGGGCAGGGTTTCCACGGGCGTGACTTTCTCGGTTGGCGTCTCTTGGGTGGCGCGGCACAGGGGCCCGCCGCAGTCTAGCATGCCAGGGGGGCCGGCACGCCGCAAGTATTTTTTCAGGCCAGCCGGTGACACCGGCAACACCGTGGCGGACAGATAATCCTTGCAAACGGTGTCCTTCTTCTCGATACTCAGCGGAGCCCCAGCCGCCCCTGGCGGTATCCCATGACCCTTCCCCCTTCCGGCGAGAGCCCGCATGGCCACCAGCATCGAACGCCTGTTAGACCGGCTGAAGACGCACAAGGCCGACGTCCTGGATCTCCTTCAGGCCCACCGGACCCGGGCGGACGAACCGCACTGGCGGCAAGACCCCCGCCTCTACCGGGCCTTCGCCAAGAAGCTCATCAGCGCCGGCCACCCGACCCGGGCGGTCGAGCTACTCCGCGAGGCCCTGGAGTACCACCGGGCCGACCTCGACCTGAAGTACCTGCTCGCGCTGGCGTTCGCGCGCGGCGGCAACATCGTCCAGGCCAAACCCTATCTCGATGAGCTCCTGAAGGTGCCGGACCTCGAGCCCCGCCTCCAGGTCGAGGTGTTCAGCCTCGAGGGCCGCTCCCTGAAGGACCGCTACGCGCGCACCGCCGACCCCGCCGTCCGGACCGAGCTCGCCAGGAAGTCGGCCGCGTGCTACCTCCGCGCCGCCCGGGTGTCGGACGACCTGGTCCCGCTGATCAACGCCGCGACCATGTCCCTGCTCGGCGACGACGCCGAGCAGGCCCGCGCCCTGGCGAGCAAGATCGTCCGGCGGGCGAAAGCCGAGCTCAAGGAGCCGGGCAAGGACCAGGACTACTGGCTCCTGGCGACGCTGGCCGAGGCCTCCCTGATCCTGGGGGACCTGAAACGGGTGAAGGACTGGATACTGCGGGCAGTCCAGGTGGCCGGCGACGACGTCGGCGACGTCGCCTCGACGCGCCGCAACCTCCTCCTCCTCAAGGACAAGATCGAGGTCGGCGAGACGATCTGGGGGCTGTTCAACATCGGCACCGTTGTGGCCTTCTCCGGCCACATGCTCGACCACCCGCGGCGGACGACCCGGGCGGCGCGTGCTGCCCGCTTCCCGCCTGACGCGGCCCTGGAGCGGCGCGTGGGCGAGGCGATCCGCGAGCGGCTCGCGAATCTCAACGCCACGGTCGGGTACTGCTCGGCCGCCTGCGGCTCGGACATCCTGTTCGCCGAGTGCATGCTGGAGCGGAAGAACGCCGAACTCCACGTCATCCTGCCCTTCCACAAAGAGGACTTCTATCACACCAGCGTCGATTTCGGCCTCACGGAGATGGCTTCCTGGCGGGCGCGCTGCGACGCCGTCCTGGCGCGCGCCAAGCAGGTCCACTACGCCACGGCCGAGCATTACTTCGAGACTTTAGCAAGGTTAGTGCAGTCGCCCGACCTTCCGTTGCGCATAAGATGAACTCCTGACGCCCCTTGCATCAGGAGAGCAGCCGATGACTGGTCCAGGGGAATATGTCCCGGATGTCACCGAGGGCATCACCCGTG